>JAJAZB010000109.1 GCA_026785975.1 Cytophagaceae bacterium
ACTCGGTGACGTGCACCCAAAACAGTTGCACCTCGGCTGCTTCAATGGCCACCACCGTGACGGTCAACCCGATTCCCGCCACGCCCACCGTCACGGCGGGCGGCAGCACCAGCTTCTGCAGTGGCGGCAGCGTGACGCTGACGGCCAGTACCTGCAATGGCAGTTATTTGTGGAGTCCGGGCAACCAGACCACCCAGGCCATCACCGTCTCGACCAGTGGCAGCTACTCGGTGACGTGTACCCAAAACAACTGCACCTCGGCGGCTTCAATGGCCACCACCGTGACGGTCAACCCCTTGCCCACTGCTTTCAGCGTGACGGGTGGGGGTAGTTTCTGCTCGGGTGGCAGCGTAACCGTGGGTCTATCGGATTCGCAGTCGGACGTCAACTACCAACTCCAACGCGATGGCATCAACGTGGGTACGGCGGTAGCGGGCACGGGCAACGCCCTCAGCTTCGGCAACCAGACCACGGCGGGCAGCTACACGGTCGTGGCTACCAACGCCTCCACGACTTGTACCGCCCCGATGAGCGGCAGTGCCAGCGTGGGCTCTACCTCAACTACGCCGATTGCTTTCACCGGCACGCCCACCGTCAGTGGCGTACCCGTCTGTGCGGGAAGTTCCATTACCGTCAATTTCAGTTCCACCTGCCCCGATGAGCGTTTACGCATTGAGCTTTCCAACGCCAGTGGCAGTTTTACCACCCCGACCAACTTAGGGCTGTTCCTCAGCAACAGCAGCGTGCTGATTCCGGCCGCTACCCCGGCGGGTAGCAGCTACCGGGTGCGGGTGGTGGCCCCCAGCGGCACGGTCACGTCGAATGCTACGGCGGCCTTCCGGATTCGTAGTTGCACCACAAGCCGACTGGCCGCTGAGGTCGCCGAACCCGCGTCAGAATTGCAGGTGAGTGTCAGCCCCAACCCCACGGAGGGCTTATTGCGCATCAGCGTGCGGGGAGCAGCGGGCCGGGCGCTACGGTTGGAGCTTTTCAACGGCTCGGGTCAAGTGGTATGGCAGCAAGGGGTGGAAGCGGCTCAGGCGGAAGAGCGCCTGAGTTGGGACATCGCCCGCCAGCCACCGGGTTTGTATTTGCTGCGCGTGAGCAGTGACCAGCAAGCCAGGACCGTGAAAGTGCTGCGGTAAGCCTGGCCTGCATTTTAAAAAGCCGCCCCCGAGTACTCGGGGACGGCTTTTTTGTTTTCAAAGCGGTTTAAGATTTCGATACAGAGGGGCTTTCCAAGCCTTTTGTTAGCCTTTTTTGTCGTGGCACCGGCCACCCGGCCCGAGGCACGAGGCGGACGTCGCGCGGGACCTTGCTGGGTGGTGAAATACAAGGTCCCTCCTAACGTCGGGATGACAAAAAAGGCTAACAAAACTATTCATTTCCCAAGCGCCGCCACCAGCTTCGATTCCATACGCTTCAAAACCCGCTCGCCAACCTGCATGCCCTGCTCCGCTGCCTGGAAGCAGGAACTCCGGTAATGAATTCCGCCGTAGAGTCGGCTTACGCAGGCTTCCTGAGCGGCGTCACGAAACGACTTGAAGCTGCGCTCGCCCATGCCGTATTCCAATTCACTTTTGTCGGTAAACCCGTAGTTGTTGCCGTACAGGTTGGTCAGCACCTCGGCCGCTGCCGCCGAAATCACGCTGTGGCCGCTGGGGTATTCCGGAAAAGGAGGGGTTTGCAAAAAAGACTCCCAGCGCGGGTCCAGTAAATCATGGATAACCGAAATGGGTCGCGACGTCTGGCTCCGGTATTTCTCGTCCCAACAGGATATAAATCCATCGTAGAGTGCGATTGCCGTCAGAGCATACGTGCGCGCCGATTTCTCCCAATCCGCGTTGGTTTGCTGAGCAGCCTGACGAGCGATGGCTATCCAGTGGCCGCCGGGTGTCATTTTTTTAGTATCGAACGACAAGTGACCCGTGTGGTGCGATACCAGCGCGTTATCATCCCAAAACCGGGCGATGGCCTTTTGCTCGTCGGTCAGGGCTTTGCCAACTGCATACACTTCCAACACTTCCTTCCAGTAGGGGCTACCTGGATTCGTGCTAAAGGCAATGGGTGGGCGTGGTTTACACGCGGCGGCGGAGTCGAGCGCGAGGGGTTTCATTTTGCCCCAGTGCGGTTCGATGGCATCGGCGTAGTCGGGCGTGGTGGGCTGCCAGAAACCCTTATTTTGTTGCACGTTGTACCGCTCAAAGCCCCGGGTTTCTTTATAATTATCTTTTGAGGCCCGTTCCAGAATTTTCATAGCAACTTTCTCGCCGTATTCGAGGGAACGAGTCAGGGTGGGTTCATCGACGGTAGTGCTCAGACGCTGAATAAGATGTGCTTCGAAGGCCCGGAGTGTATCCTTAGAAAACGTCAACCGTTGCGCTACGGTGAGAAAAGCCTTTAATCCCGCCACTGGAAACGCGTAACTCTGCCCTGGTTCGGGCTGGGGCATCGGCCCAAAATCGCGGAGATTGGCGGTGAGGGAAGTCGTGTTCTTTTGTTCAAAACGCCCGACTTCGTAAGCCGCCAGACTCGCATACGCGTAAATCCGACTGGCAACAGGAGGCGAAAAAATGTCATACACGATGACATCGGTCAAGCGCCTGACGGATTGATGGAGCAGGGCGGGATCGCTGGGTTGAGCGGGCGGCACTTCCGGTTGTTTCGGTGCGCAACTCCACAGACTTAGTGCGAACATCGTCAGCAGAAGTATTTTATTCATCGGTGGTTGATTGACAGCCTCTTCAAAATTACGAAAATGCGCTCTTTTAAGTACTCAGAAAATTGCCGCCACGCCACCACTCCCTGAAGGGGGTTTAAAAACAGGACAACTACGAAAAAGCCCCCTTCAGGGGGTTGGGAGTGGTGGCGCGGACGCCGCACGGGCAAGTACCGGTTTACTTTTTCGACGCGACAAACCGCGTAAAAAACGAGGCGGACAGGGATCGGTTTCGTTTAGAATCAACTCAGAACGTCTTGCTATGGTACGCACCGGGAATTTATTAAAACAGCTTCCGTTTACGCCCCCTGAAATCAGTGATTTCCACCGATTGCACCGTTGGAGCAATCGCCAGGACGCGGGCGGATTGCGAATAAAACGAACTGCCGTAGGGTACTTCCTCCCGTCGTTTTTGCCCGTTTTTATACGTCAGTTCGGCCACGGCATCCGTGGGTTGCAGCCGGACCAACCGGGCCGGGCGGGTTTGCTGAAAAACCTGCAACGAACCCTGGTTTTGCGAAGCCGCCAAAAGGTACTTCCCGCCAGGCCCGCTTAGTTTGACCAGCCCTTTGGCATCGCCGGGAACGTACACCCCGCTTTGTTGCAGCGACATCGGTACAAATCCGCCACGCCCGTCGCCCCGCAGCAACAGCCCGTTGAGGGCGTCGTAACGACCCAGCGATACTTCCGTGCCAAAATCATTGCCCACCAGCAGTACGTCGAGATGCCCGTCGGCGTCGAAGTCGTCGGTCACCATGCCAAAAACGGGCGCGACCTGGGCGGCCAGCGGCAGGGGGTGGAGCGCGAAGGTGCCGTCCCCGCGATTTTCAACGTAGGACGATTGCAAGTTGGTCGCTTCCAGCACGAGGGCATCTTTACGGTCGTCGGGCGGAAGGAGGTTATCGACGGTGGCTTTGGCAAAATCCTTGAAGAGCGGGAATTTACCCCGCATTGAAATCATCTGCTTGATCAGATCGTCGCGTCCGTGAAACGGGTATTCGTGGGTCTCGCCTTTTTCATCGGGAAAGTACACCGTCGGGATCGCGTCGAAGCTGTTGTTTTTATCAAAATCCTTCGCGTAAACCCGCACCGGTTTGGTTTCACTGGCCCGGTTGATGGTGTTCAGGCCCAGGTTTCCGGCGATGTAATCCATGTCGCCATCGTTGTCGAAATCCCCGCTGACGAGGCTGTTCCACCAACCGGTGGAATTGAGAATTGAAAATTGAGAACGGTTCGCCGCGCGATTGAATTTTCCTTTTTCGTTTTTCAAAAACGTCAGGGGCATCCATTCGCCGGAGAGGAGTAAATCCGGCCAGCCATCGTTGTCGTAATCCGTCCAGAGGGCATCGCACACCAGCCCAATCCGGCGCAGGTCAGGAGCCAGTTGCGGGGTAACGTCCACAAATTTCAGAGTGCCTTTCCGGGAATCATTTCGGAGTAAAAAACACGATGCCGGTTCGGGATAGCGCTCGGGCACCACCCGGCCACCGATGAACAGATCGAGATCACCATCCCGGTCGAAATCGGTTGCCTTCACGCAGGAGCCGCTTTTTAAAAAAGCCGGTAGTGCCAGCGAGTCGCGGGAGAAGTTGCCTTTGCCGTCGTTCCGGTAAATCCGATCCTGGTACGAAGCCGACTGCGGCGGTTGCTCGCAACTGCCACTGACGACGTACAAATCGAGATCGCCGTCGGCGTCGGCATCGAACAGGAGCGCTCCGGCGTCTTCACTCTGCTTGGCTTCCCCGTCGGGATCGGCGGTAAACGGCCGTTTTTTGAAGCCTCCGCTCGCTTCCTGGATCAACCAGGTACCCTGCTTGCGCCGGGCACCCCCCAGAAATACGTCGTCGAGGCCATTACCATCGACGTCGCCGACGGCTATCGAAGGGCCGTACTGCGATAATTTGTGGGGCAGTAATTTTTGGATGTTAAAGTCAATGAAATCGGGTTCGTCGTGGACGTAGTCGATGCCCAGCGAATTGGTCACGTTGGTAAACAAGGCGGGTTTGGGCGAAAGACTTTTTTCCTGGTCAACCGCCGCGTTTTTCACATCGACCGTCAGCACCTGATCGGCCCTGACATTGCGCAAGCGTTGGCTGCGACCGTTGGGCCAGATGATTTTCACTTCGTCGATTGTCGCCACGTCGCCCAGCCCGAAGTGGGCCGTGGCTTCCTGAGTCGATAAATACCCCCGGTACGGACTGTGTTCGTACAACTGTTGCTGCTGGCCGTACCGCAACTCCACGATGGCCCCCAGTCCTTGCCGGTTCTGGCCTTCACCCCGGAAGTTGATGCGTAGAAAATGTTGGTTTTTCGCGCCCTTTTCCATCTGGTTGTTTCGATAGACAAAGGCTGAGTCGTTGATGTTGTTGATGACGTAGTCCAAATCGCCGTCGTTGTCGAAGTCAGCGTAGGCAGCCCCATTTGAGAAACTAGGTTCGGTAATGCCCCAAGCCTTGCTCACGTCTTCAAAAATACCCTGATGCCCGTCCTGGGGCGTTTTCGTCCAAGCCTCCGCGCCCCGATTCCGGAACGCGTAATTATGGATTTTAACGGCGGGAATCTGCTCCAGCAGCATTTGCTTGGAAGCCACCGACGAACTTTGCGCCCGAAACATGACGAAATCACGGTCGGTGACGTCCTTCGGGAAGCCATTCGTGACAATCAGGTCGCGGTAGCCGTCATGGTCAAAATCGGCCACCAGGGGCGACCAACTCCAATCCGTCTGGGCGACACCGGCCAGCATACTGATTTCACTAAAAACGGGCCGCTGGAATTCCTGGCCCGAAGCAGTATCAGCGTCGATAATGGCACCCTGGTTGATCTGAAGCGTATTGCGCGCGTATTCGAACGAGTAGCCGTACTGGGCGCTGTTCATGTAGCTCTGGTAATTGTTTGGCCCCATGAGTTGCTTTTTGCGCTGGTTGTTGGCGGGCAGCATATCGAGCACCACGATGTCGGCGAGGCCATCGTTGTTGATGTCGGTTACGTCGTTGCCCATCGCCGAATTGCTCAGGTGCTTGAAATAGCGCCCAGCCTGATCGGTGAAGGTTGGTCCGTCACTTTTACCCTGATTGCCTCCGTTATTGATCCAGAGCAAATCGTTGCTGATGAAGTCGTTGGTGACGTAAATATCCTTCCAGCCGTCGCGGTTGATGTCGCAAATATTGACGCCCAACCCGTAGCCTTCGATGGTCAGGCCCGCCTGCCGGGTCACGTTGGTGAAAACGGGGTGACCCGCCGCGCCATTTCCCTCGTTGCGGTACAGCCGACCGGTGGAGATGGAGGAGCCATCCCGTATTTTCTCGCGATACCCGCCGGGATAACCCGTGATGGCGTCGGTCAGGACGTAGAGATCGAGGTCTCCGTCGTTGTCGTGGTCAAAAAAAGCGGCGTTGGTGGTGTAGCCATTGTCGGCAATGCCGTAAGGTTTAGCCATTTCGCGGAAGGTGGGAATGCCTTCCTGGCCAAGGCCCTGATTGATGTAGAGCAGATTTCCCCGACGGGTCGAATCTTTGTAGGTTGTCGCGCCGACATAAATATCCATCCAACCATCGGCATTGATATCGACCAGCGCCACGCCCGAGCACCAGCGAGCTTCACCGCTGACGTGGGCTTTATCGGAGATGTCTTCAAACTTAAAATCGCCCTGTCCTGGAGAGGAGCGATTGAGAAACAGGCGATTGGAAACCTGATTGCCCGTAAAATATACATCCTGAAGGCCGTCGTTGTTGAAGTCGGCCACCCCGACGCCCCCGCCGTTGTACACGTATTCGTAATCGAGAATGTTGATCGAATCGGTCTCGGTAATGCGGTTGGCGAAGGTGATACCCGTCTGGCTGGCGGGCAGTTGGCTAAACTGCGGTTTGTCGCAGGCAGTCAGCAACACAACGAGGCCAACAACGAAGCCAAAGCCCCTTATTTTCATGCGTTTGGTGGTTTTTGCAACCACAAAAATACAACCTAAGCGGGGAATGTTTTCACCCGGATGGGCAGAAAAAAACCAGCCCTGAGTGCTCGGGGCTGGTTTTTAAATTAACTAGAATGAATCGGATTAATACCCGGGATTCTGCTTCAGCACATCCTTGCCTTGCAAGTCGATCTGTGCCTGCGGAACGGGCAGGTATTCATCTTTGTTCGCCGTAAACGTCGCGCCACCCAGTGTCGTGGGTAGTTTGATGCCTTCGTAGGCCAGGTAGGCATTGATTACTGGTGCGGCTACACCCCAACGCACGAGGTCGAAGAAGCGGTGTCCTTCGTCGCCGAGTTCGA
>JAJAZB010000110.1 GCA_026785975.1 Cytophagaceae bacterium
AAACTGAACAGCACAACGTTGCTGAACACTTTCGAGAACGTTTCAATCTGATCTTTCGGCAAATTGGATAGAAATCCCAACAGCCCCGCGACGAGCGCCGTCAGGCCCAGCAACCAGCCCAACACCGTGCCGTTTAGCAGGTTGAGTCGCTGGCGAATGCCCACAATCAGCAGCGCCGTGATCGTGGCGACGTAGGTGGCGATGAGGCAGGGAATGAAAATATCGGACGGATCGGCGGCCCCGTAAATGGCCCGTTGCGCCATGATGCTCAACGGAATCAGCACCGGCCCCGCCGAATGCAGGGTTAGAAACATGATCTGGGCGTTGGAGGCCGTTTCTTTGTCGGGGTTGAGTTCCTGCAAACTCTGCATGGCCTTGAGGCCGAAGGGCGTGGCGGCGTTGTCGAGGCCCAGCATATTGGCCGAAAAATTCATAATCATCTGCCCGTGGGCGGGATGATTTTTGGGGACTTCCGGGAAAAGCCGGTTGAAAAATGGCCCGATGATTCGGGCGATAAACCCAATCGCGCCCGCCTTTTCACCGATGTTGAGAATGCCCAGGAAAAAGGTCATCACCCCCGCCAGGGGCAGGGCGATTTTCATCACGGCGGTTTCGGCGGAATCGAACATACCGTCGATAATCAATTTGAAAATTTCGGTGTCGCCAAAGAAAATTAACTTGACCAGCGCCACCAGAAAGCCGATGACGAAGAAAGCAATCCAGAGGTAGTTGAGGGCCATTTTTTAGAAAGTGGATATTGAATGGAAGCGGTTTTGTTGGAAGCTACCAACCGCCTGCCCGAAGTTGGGTACTGGTTTTCCGGCTCAAATTCTTATTTTTCACCTGAAAAACCTAAACACCGCCCTGCCTGCCATGCCCCTACTTTGGTTTATCCTCTGGTTATCAGTTGAAATTTTAGGTTTCGCACAAAAAGATTGTCCCGACGAGAAGCGCCTCGAAGCCGCCGGGCTGGTCGACGTGCAGACGGTGGATCCGAGTATTCTGGTGGATTTGAAATATTCCACCACCGATAATTTTGTCAAGCAAGACGTGTACGGGTGCATCACCCGGTGTTTTTTGCAAAAAGAAACCGCCGAGAAACTCGCCCAGGCCAACCGCCTGCTTCGCGAGCAGTACCCGCATCTGCGTTTGTTGGTGTACGACGGGGCGCGTTCGCGGGCGGTGCAGCGTAAACTCTGGGCCGCCCTGCCGCAGTACGCGCCAAAATTGCGGGAAAACTACGTGGCCAACCCCGACGAAGGATCAATCCACAACTACGGTTGCGCCGTAGATTTAACGGTAGCCAACACCAAGGGCGACGAACCCCTCGACATGGGCACGGGTTACGACTTTTTTGGCGACCTGGCTTACCCGCGCAAGGAAGCTCAGATGCTGAAGGCGGGTAGGCTGACGAAACGGCAAGTAGACAATCGCCGGATTCTGCGGGGGGTGATGCAAAAAGCGGGTTTTGAACCCATCACGTCGGAGTGGTGGCACTTCAACGCGTTATCGCGCAAACAGGCCGCAAGGCGGTACGGAATTATCGAGTAAAATTTCTTACTTTCAAGGAATAATTTGTCTTGTTTTCCGGTTATAAAGTGCATTCAAATTAAATCAACGTAACTACTTACTACTGAATGAATACTAAGCCTTTTTTACTGCGTTTCGGGCTGGCTGTCGGGCTGTCTGCGGCTCTACTGGTCGGTTGTAAAAAGAACGACGATCCGGCACCGGGGACCTTACTGCCCTCGAAGGGCATCGTTGGCAATACGGTTCGCGATAGCGTGTACTACATCGCCACGGAATTGTTTTTGTGGCGCGATAAACTGCCCGCCCCCGCCGACTTCAAGCCAACCAGCTACGCAACGCCCGAAGAGTTGATGGCTAAAGTGCGCACGTACAGCCCCGAAAATTCGGCGGGTACGGGCAACGTAGACCGCTGGAGTTTTGCGACTCCCGTCAGCGAATGGAATAAAGTACTGACCGGATCGAGTGCCGGGTTTGGTTTTAGCCGGGGTTACGTAGCCGATAACGATCTGCGGGTCGTCTTCGCGTATCCCAACTCGCCGATTGGCCAGGCGGGGGTACGTCGGGGCTGGCGGATTGTGAAGGTCGATGGCATTGAAGCCTCGAAAGCGAATGAGACGGCCATAGCCAATGCGATTTCGGGCAAAAGCTCAGCGACCTATGAATTTTTGACCAATGCGGGCGAAACCAAAACGCTCGCCCTTACCAAAGCGGATTACAAAAGCAACTCGGTGCTGCAACGAAGCATTATCGAGGTGGACGGCAAGAAGGTTGGTTACTTGATGTATAATTCCTTCATTGTCAGCACGGCCCGCCAGGAACTCGATGAGGCATTCGCTTATTTTAAGGCCAACAATGTAACCGAACTCGTGGCCGATCTGCGCTACAACGGTGGCGGATACGTGAACATTTCCGAACGTTTTGCCAACTACGTTGTGCCCCAATCGGTTGCCGGTAAACTGATGTACACCGACCAGCACAACGACAAATACAAGGCTTGGAACCGGGTGAAAAACTTTGATGGTACGCTGCCCGCCGACAACCTCAACCTCAAGCGAATTGTCTTTATTGCCGCACGAGGTTCGGCATCGGCCAGCGAATTGCTCATCAACGTGTTGCGTCCGCACATGGATGTAAAAATTATCGGGGATGATACCTACGGCAAGCCCGTCGGGTACTACCAAATCCCGGTGATGGGCTATATTTCGTCGCCCGTCGCGGTGAAGCAAACCAACGCCGCCGGATACGGTGATTACTACGAAGGCCTCAAAGCCGACCGCTACCAGATTGACGATTATACCCGTGATTTTGGTGATCCCAACGAGGCCCGCCTCAAAGATGCCTTGAGTTATCTGCGCACAGGTACCATCCCCGCCCGCCAGGCAGCCCGTCGCGAAACGCTCGATGCGCAGGTACACCGGGATGAGGCCGAAACGTTTGTGGGTGCTATTCAGGAATTGCCCAAGGCCCTGCGGCGATAATTTTGAGTTGATTCATCCAACAAAAAGGCCATCCCGAGTACTCGGGATGGCCTTTTTGTTGGATGAGCAGATATTTTTCACCATTACCCTCAACCCCCTTCAGGGCAGGGCTGTTAAGTTCTGTTTTTCGATGACGGGAATACCAATTTAAGTTTGGTCACCACGAATTGGCGAGCACACTTTTAGAGAATTAGTTGAGCCAGACCGAATTAAATTTGGAGTCAACCACAAAAAAATCAAGAGTTTAGCAGAGCTTAACAGCCCTGCCCTTTAGGGGGTTGGGGGTATCTTCGGATAAGTCCTAAACGCTGAGTTCGCAAATTTGCACCTCCTCAAATTCTCAAATTAGCCTTTGAATTTACCGGTGCCTCGTCGGATGTTACGTGCTGACGCTGCCAGGCTTCCAGCCGGAGATTCATGAGCCGAAACCACAGCGGCGGCAACAACGCCACCAGAATCATGGCCGGATACCCGGCGGGCAGTTGCGGACTTTCCTCCACGTGCCGTAGCACCTGGTAGCGGCGGTTGGCGTGGGCGTGGTGGTCGGCGTGGCGCTGGAGTTGAAACAGGTAGAAATTGCTCAACAGCGGATTGGCGTTCCAGGAGTGGAGTGCGTTGACGCGCTCGTAGCGCCCCGTTGCCACCTGCCGCCGCACTATGCCGTAATGCTCGATGTAGTTGACCAGTTCGAGGAGTGAAAACGCCAGAAGGCTCTGCGTGAAAAAAAACACCGGTACTCGCCAAAGCCAGTGCCCGGCATACCCGCTCAACCCGGCGGTGAGTGCCGCGCAAAACAGCAGGGGCAAGACGGCATACCACACCATCCGGTTGTGTATACTCCAGGTCGCCTGGCCTTTTTTGTGCAGACGGGCCGTTTCCAGTCGCCAGGCACTGCGCCAGCTCCCCGTGACGGTTCTGAACCAGAAGGCGTAAAACGTTTCGTTTTTGCGGCTCGTGGCCGGATCGCGCGGCGTCGCCACGTGGACGTGGTGCCCCTGATTATGCTCGATGTAAAAGTGCATGTAACACACCGTCAATAGCAATACCTGGCAATAAAACCGCTCGATTGGCTCGGCGCGGTGCCCCAACTCGTGCGCCACGGTAATGCCGATTCCGCCCGTGACGGTGGCCATCCCCAGCAAAAAGCCCACCGCTGGCCAGAAGGTCAGGGTACCGAGGGCAAAAACCGACGCCCCCCAGATCACCATCCCGACCTGCACAAACACCCAGGCGTAGGTAACAAACCGGAAGTACCGCGCTTCGCTCAAGGCCGTTACCTGCGCTTCATCCGGGTTCTGGGGGTCGCTGCCCGCCCAGAAATCCAGCAAGGGAAACACGCCGTACACGAACAAAACGGTGGAGAAATTCCAGTACCCGCCCAGGTAGTAGCTCTTCAGCAAGCCAAGCGGCAACAGAAAAGCACTCAGAAAGCCTAATTTTTTGAGAAGTTTCATGGCTTGTGAGAAGTTGGCCGTAAAGCAGTTGACTCGTTTTAGCCAACAAGCCTTAAAGTTACGCGAAGAGATTGTACAACTTCCTTTTTACTTCGTGCAACTTTACAAATCGGATCATTTTCCAAAAACATGACTCCCAATTACCTGGTGATTCTCGGCGGTGGCGAGAGCGGCGTCGGGGCCGCCTTGCTGGCCAAAGCCAAAGGCTTCGACGTATTTTTGTCGGATCAAGGCCAACTTGGTGACCGCTACCGGCAAACGCTGCTTGACAACCAAATTGCTTTTGAGGAAGGCCAGCATACCGAAACCCGGATTCTGTTGGCAACGGAAGTCGTGAAAAGTCCGGGCATTCCCGAGAAAGTACCCATCGTGCAGGCTTTACTCGCGCAGGGTACTCCCGTGATTTCAGAAATTGAGTTTGCCGCCCGCTACACCACCGCCAAACTTATCGCGATTACTGGCTCCAACGGCAAAACGACCACGACGCTACTCGCCTACCACCTGCTCAAAACGGCGGGCTACCACGTGGGCCTGGCGGGCAACATCGGCGAGAGTTTTGCCAAACAGGTCATCGACGATTCCTTCGACTATTTTGTGCTGGAAATCAGCAGTTTCATGCTGGACGCCATGTACCAGTTTCGCGCCGACGTAGCGATTCTGACCAACATCACCCCCGACCACCTCGACCGCTACGGGTATAATTTTCAAAACTATGTCGCCTCCAAGTTTCGTATTCTGCAAAATATGCGGCCTGAAGATACCTTCATTTATTTTCAGGAAAGTGAAGCCATCGCGACCGAGTTGAACCGCCAAACGGTTATCCCCCGGCAGCTACCCGTTTCTCTGGAAGAGGAATTGCCTGAAGGCGGTTTCTTGAAAAACAGCATCCTTCACGTGCGCACGGGTAGCCTGCATTTCCAGATTGCTCAAGAAGAATTACCCGTGAAAGGGCCCCACAACGCGCTCAATACCCTTTTTGCAACGTTGGCCGCGCAGGTCATCGGCGTACCCGACGAGGCGTTACGCCGGGGTTTGCTCACGTTTCAAAACGCCCCGCATCGGTTGGAATTTGTGGCCGAAGTGGACGGCGTCACGTTTATCAACGATTCCAAAGCCACCAACGTTGATTCAGTTTTTTACGCGTTGGGTAGTTTTCACGAACCCATCGTGTTGATCGCCGGTGGCACCGACAAAGGCAATGACTACACGCAAATCGAGGCGTTGGTGCACGAGCGGGTGAAAGCCTTGATTTGCCTCGGCAAGGACACCCAAAAACTGGCAGACTTTTTTTCGGGAAAAGTCCCCGAAATCCGTCAAACGCAGGCCATCCGGGAGGCCGTGGCCTGGGGCCTTGAATTGGCCCGGCCCGGCGAGGTGGTGCTGCTATCGCCCGCCTGCGCCAGTTTTGACTTGTTCAAAAACTACGAAGACCGGGGTGAGCAGTTCAAGGCAGCGGTAGAGGGTTTGAGGGTTTT
The DNA here is from genome assembly GCA_026785975.1 of Cytophagaceae bacterium. Lineage (GTDB taxonomy): Bacteria > Bacteroidota > Bacteroidia > Cytophagales > Spirosomataceae > JAJAZB01. The sequence goes on from JAJAZB010000110.1 coordinate 5,938, forward strand.
AAAGTGAATTTTACTTCGTCAAACCTCAAACCTTCAAACCCTCAAACCTTTTCAAACCAACTTCTTATACTTAATCCGCTTGGGCGTAGCGTCGGTGCCGAGGCGTTTGCGGCGAGCCTCTTCGTAATCCGAGAAATTTCCTTCAAAAAACGTCACCTGCGAATCACCTTCAAAAGCCAGGATGTGCGTGGCAACCCGGTCGAGAAACCAACGGTCGTGCGAGATGACCACGGCGCAACCGGCGAAGTTTTCGAGGGCTTCTTCCAGTGCTCGCAACGTGTTGACATCGAGGTCGTTGGTGGGTTCATCGAGCAGCAACAGATTGGCGCCTTCCTTAAGCATCATCGCCAAATGCACCCGGTTGCGCTCCCCGCCGGAGAGGTTGCCGACTTTTTTTTCCTGATCGGCACCGTTGAAATTAAACCGACTCACGTAGGCGCGGGCGTTGATCGTTCGCCCGCCGACGAGCATTAAATCGCTGCCGCCCGAGATGGTTTCGTAGACGGTTTTGCCGCCTTCGAGGCCGTCGTGGTCCTGATCCACGTAAGCCCACTGCACCGTATCCCCAACGTTAAAGGTGCCCGCATCGGCTTTTTCACGGCCTGTAATCAGTTTAAACAGCGTCGTTTTGCCCGCTCCGTTCGGCCCGATGATGCCCACGATACCCGCCGGGGGCAAGGAGAATTCGAGGTGTTCAAACAAGAGTTTGTCGCCAAACGCCTTCGCCACGTCGCTGGCTTCGATGACTTTATTGCCCAGGCGAGGCCCGGCGGGGATGAAGATTTCCAAGCGGTCTTCCTTCTGCTTCGTGTCTTCATCGAGCAGTTTTTCGTACGCGCCCAGGCGGGCTTTCGATTTGGCTTGCCGCGCCTTCGGAGCCATGCGTACCCACTCCAGTTCGCGCTGAAGGGTTTTTTGACGCTTCGATTCCGTTTTTTCCTCCTTTGCCAGGCGATTCTGTTTTTGTTCCAACCACGACGAGTAGTTGCCCTTCCAGGGAATACCTTCGCCCCGGTCGAGTTCGAGGATCCAGCCCGCGACGTTATCCAGAAAATACCGGTCGTGGGTGACGGCGATCACGGTGCCTTTGTACTGCTTGAGGTGTTCCTCCAGCCAAAGTACGCTTTCGGCGTCGAGGTGGTTGGTGGGTTCGTCCAGAAGCAGGACATCGGGTTCTTGCAAAAGCAGGCGGCACAGGGCCACGCGGCGTTTTTCGCCCCCCGACAGGTTGGCCACGTTGGCATCGGAGGGCGGACAGCGGAGGGCGTCCATTGCTTTTTCAAGTTTGTTGTCCAACTCCCAGGCGTCGAGATGATCGAGGCGCTCCTGCACCTCACCCTGCCGGGCCAGCAGTTTGTCAAAATCAGCGTCAGGCTCGCCAAAGGCTTCGTTAATCTGGTCGAACTCTTTCAACAGCGCGACCGTTTCGGATGCGCCTTCCTCAACAACCTCGCGCACGGTTTTTGAAGGGTCAAGTTTAGGCTCCTGCTCGAGCATCCCAACGGAGTATCCGGGCGAAAAGACTACCTCGCCGTTGTAGCTTTTATCGACCCCGGCGATGATGTTCAGGAGCGTACTTTTACCGGAACCATTGAGGCCCAACACCCCGATTTTGGCCCCGTAAAAAAAAGACAGATAAATGTTTTTCAGGATATGGCGTTGCGGCGGAATCGTTTTGCTAACGCCTGCCATTGAGAAAATTATGGTTTCGTTACTCATTTTTTAGTTACTTTGGCCTTTGTATTAATGTACTGACAAATATCGCAAAACCCGGCACTTTGTCAGTCTGTCAGCCCTCAAAACTCATGGAAAACCCTACTGCCCAGCACCCGTTTGGGTACGTTCGCGACGGAAAAGTCTTTTTGAAAGGATACCTCGAATACCCGGATCGCCAGATCGGTGAGGTGCGGAATACGGAGGCCGAAGCCATCCAGTATTTTATCAATCGCTTTCAACTGGCGGACACTAAAGTAGCCCAACTAGAACTTCAGGTTGAAGAGGCCCAAAATAAAGGCTCTTACCTGACCAAACTTATGCAGCTTCGCAAGACGCTGCTTGAGTTTGATGGCCTGGGTGATTTTATACCCCTGCTTGAGCAACTCGACACGCTGGAAGTGCGTCTGCGTGAACTGATTAAGGTCAATCAGGCCAAAAACCTGGAGATCAAACACGCGCTGATTGAGGAAGCCCGACAGATTGTTCAGATCGAGGACTGGAACGAAGCCACCGAGCAGATGCAGGATTTGAAGACGAAGTGGCTGAAGACCGGCCCCGTCGAAAAACCCTACGAAGACGAAACCGAGGGCGAACTTCAGCGCATTGCCGACGATTTCTTCCAACGTCGTCGTGAGTTCTTCACCGAGAAAAACCGCCTGATCGACGAGCGCCTGGCCACGCTGCAACGACTGGTCGATTCCGCGTTTCGCCTGCGCCGGATGGAAGACCTCGACGCGGCTTTTCAGGAAATCAAGTTGCTGCAAGCCGAGTGGAAAACTATCGGACAGGTGCCGCCCAAGAAGCAGTCGATGCTCTGGAAGCAGTTTAAAAAGGCGAACGATCTGTTTTTCGAGAAATACAACAACACCAAGGGCATCGTACCCAAGCCGCGCGTCAACCCGATTCTGGTCTTGCTCGAAGGCATGGTCGGCGAGGCCGAAGGGTTGCTCAAAAATCAACAGGATTTTAACAAAGCCGCCGACCGGGCCAAGCAGTTGCTGGTCAACTGGAAAGAAACCAGCGCCAAGATGAAAAGCTCGGTAGATCGCCAGCTTTCGGAACGCTTCCGGGCTGCCTGCGACAAGATTTTCGAGATGAATTATCTCGTCCGGGTTATTGGGTATCGGCACCCGTTTTTCAACGAAAAACCGCGCGTCGAGCAGTTGAAGATTATGATCAATCAGATGGACTACCTCGTGCGCAAGGAAAAAACCGATTTGATGCAGTTTGAAGACAGCAGCAATGCCTCGGCCCGCAACACCGAAGCCGACCGCACGATGGTTTCTAAAATCAACACCCAGCGCCGCAAGGTGGCCATGAAGGAAATTCTGCTGATCGAGTTTAAGCGGGAATTGGATGTGTTGCTGGCGTAGATGAGGTTTGAAAAGGTTTGAGGGTTTGAGGCGGTCCGCCGCGCGGTTTGAAATTTGGTGTTTCGCCACTTCTTCAA
>JAJAZB010000111.1 GCA_026785975.1 Cytophagaceae bacterium
CATGAAGCCATTCACGGACAATCCAGAAAGGATTTTCACGCTAAAATGAACATTGCCTTGAAAGAGGCCTCAGAAATGGAGTACTGGCTACTGCTCTTACAAGCCACTGATTATCTGGACGATGCCGCCTTTAAATCAATCCATACCGACTGCGAAGAATTACTGAAAATACTCGTAACAATCGTTAAAAACACGGAAGAGGTTCATTAACTATGCCCTATGCCCTATGCCCTATGCCCTATGCCCTAAAATTCCGCCTATCCGCCCAATTAGAACGCTTATCCTAAAAGAGACTTTTAAGCAGCCATTCAGCACTTAATTTTGAGTACTACCCTTACTATTCAAACCAAAACACACATCATGTTGCAGTTTTTCAAGTACGTTCTGGCGACCATCGTTGGGCTATTGCTCTTCGGATTGTTGAGCCTGTTTTTGATGATTGGCATCGGCACAGCCCTATCGTCGGGCGATGACAAAGTGACGGTGGAAGAGAACTCCGTGCTTAAACTCGACCTCAACAAACCCATTGTCGATCAGGCCCAGGACGACAATCCGTTCGCCGAATTGGGTGGACCCTTTGCCGAAACCGCGCGGATCGGCATGATTGGCCTGAAAAAATCACTCGCCAACGCCAAACTCGACCCCAACATCAAGGGCATTTACCTGCAGGCTGGCTACCCGCAGGCGGGTTGGGCCACGCTCGAAGAAGTGCGCAAGGCCCTGCTCGACTTCCGCAAGGCGGGCAAGTTTGTGTACAGTTACGGCGAAATCATGACCGAAAAAGGCTACTACCTCAGCAGTGCCGCCGAGCGGATTTACCTGAATCCCGCCGGAGGAATGGAATTCAACGGGCTGAGTGCCGAGTACGAATTTTTCAAAGGGACCCTCGAAAAACTTGAAATCAAACCGGTCATTTTCCGGGTTGGGCAGTACAAAAGCGCCGTAGAGCCGTTTTTCCGCACGGACATGAGTAAGGAAAACAAAGCCCAAACGCGCTCGTTTCTGGGGTCGATTCACACCTTCGTATTGGGCAACATTGCCAAAAGCCGGGGTGTCACGGTGCCTTACCTGATGGGTTTGAAAGATTCGCTGTTGATTACCACGCCGCAGTCGGCGCTGAAATACAAGCTCATTACCCACGTGGGATACTACGATGAATTTGAGAACGATTTGAAGAAAACACTCAAATTGAAAGACGACAAAAAAATAGAATTTATCGGCCTTAGCAAGTATGAAAAAGCCGAAGATCGCGTCGAAGAAGGCGATGGCGACAATCGGATTGCGGTCATTCTGTCTTCGGGAGCCATCACGTCCGGCAAGGGTGGCGATGGTGAAATTGGCTCTGATCGCGTCGCGGCGGATCTGCGTAAAGCCCGCAAGGACAAAAAAGTGAAGGCCGTCGTGCTGCGTATCGACTCGCCGGGCGGCAGTGCGTTGGCTTCCGACGTCATCTGGCGCGAGGTTGTGAAAACCCGCGAAGTGAAACCCGTTATTGCCTCGATGGGCGATTATGCGGCCTCGGGCGGGTATTACATGGCGATGGGTTGTACCAAAATCGTGGCCGAACCCACCACCATTACGGGTTCGATCGGCATCTTTGGTGCGCTGTTTAATTTCCAGAATTTCCTGAAAAACAAACTCGGTATCACCACGGATCGCGTCGGTACCAACGCCCACGCCGACTGGCCGAGTGTCACGCGTGAAATGACTGATTTCGAGAAAAACGTCATTCAGCAACAGGTGAACCGGGGCTACGAAATCTTTACCATGAAGGCAGCTCAGGGTCGCAAAATGCCCATCGCAAAACTGAAGGAAATTGCTGGCGGTCGGGTGTGGTCGGGAACGGAAGCCAAGCAAAACGGCCTCGTCGACGTGCTTGGTGGCCTCGACGACGCCATTCGGTTGGCGGCCCAGGAAGTCAAACTCAAGCCGGGTCAGTACCGGGTGAGGTATCCGGTCAAAAAATCGTTTTTCAACCAACTCTTCGATAAAGCTGGCGATGAGCAGGAAGCCCGCCTGCTCAAAGCGCAGTTTGGTGATCTGGCTCCTTACGTGAAAGAAGTGCAGAAACTTAAAACCACCGAAGGCATCCAGGCCCGGATGCCGTATTTGATGGATATTGAGTAGGCGGATTTTAATCGAATTGCGAATGCTCTTGCGCCGACAGCGATGTCGGCGCAATTTTTTTTTGCATCGTCCAATGCTGGATTTCACCGAAGAGCAAATGGCTTTTGGCCCTGATTTCGTAGCCAATTCCTTCGTAAAAAGCCACCGCATTTTGCCGGGCTTCGAGCACGATTTCGGTTAAACCCTGTTGCCGGGCCTGATCTTCCAGGTACTGCACGATGGCTTTGCCCACGCCCCGGCCCTGCGCCGCCGGACTCACGGCCATGAGTCGCACCTGTCCTTGCGTCGGTGAATTTTGCTGCAAGCGACCCACGCCGAGCAGCGTACCGTCGGTGTCGAAAGCGGCGGCGTGAGTCGCTTCGGCTTCATCGGGCAGGCGCTCCGTACCAGGGGCTTGGCCCCAGGGTTGGCGCAGTATTTCAAAGCGTAATCTGTAGTAGGCCTCCCATTCAGCGGGCGTTTCGGGCGGGCGAATTTGCATTGAGGAATCAAGAAAAGGTATATTCAAAAACCGTCCAGAAATCGGTACCGTCCCGGCTGACGGATTGGCGTAAGCTGAATCCAGCTTGCTTTAGAAAATCCGTTAACTCAGTTTCGGTGAAAAGTCGTCGGCCACAACCGCCATGAAGTTCGCCGGGAACTTTTGCCAAAGGTTCCTCCAAAAACAACACCCCGTCCGGCTTCAGAATCCGCTGGCATTCGGCCAGCATCGCATCGGGATTGATAAATTCATGAAAACTATTGATAATGAGAATTTTATCGAAAAAATGGCTCGGTAGGCAGGTTGCCGTTTCCGTCCCGATGACGGGCAGGAACTTGCTTTCGACGGGTCGCCCGGTTTGCTTTTCCCAAAACGTAACGGCGGCGGCCAGTTCGGACTCGTTGAGTAAATCCGGTGAACGTTCCACCAAATAAAACGTCAGGCCCGGCACCGCTGCCCCGAAGCCCACTTCCCAGAAACCGCCACTCGCGCCCAGACTGGCGACGACCTCGCCGGGTTGGAAATCGAAAAATTCAAGAAGCTGTTTCACTGGTTTTTCGGCGTTGCACGGCTTGGCGATACGCGGCCAGTAATTGCTCCGCTACCACGTTGATGTCAAACTTTTCATGAACCAAACGTTGGCCATTTTCCCGCAAATTCTGACTGTACCCGGCATCGCTGAGCAGGTGATGCAGACCTGCTTCAACGGCCTCAACCGTCAGGTCGCTCAGGTGAGCGGCCTGGTATTCGCGCAATTCGAGCGCAAAACCCACGCGGTCAGACAGCAGCGCCGGGGTGCCGATGGTCAGCGCTTCGAGCGCCGCGATGGAGAAACCCTCCGAGTACGAAGGGAGCGCAAAGGCGTCGGCATCGACGAAAGCCGCCAGTTTTTCCTCGCCCGTCAGCATTCCAACCAGCAGTACGGAAGCCTGAAGATTACTTTTAGCGATAAAATTTTCGACGTAAGTCAGGAAACCGTCGTCAGGGCCAGCAAGTACTAAAACTGCTTCCTGGTGCTTTGCGAGAAGGTTTTTGAAGGCAGGAAGTAATAAATCGAGACCTTTTTTGGCATTGATCCGACTTAAAAACAACACCATTTTTCGCTCGCCCAACTGGTGTTTCTGCCGAAACTGACCTCGCTTGGGCAGATGCTGATACTTGGCGGTGTTCATGCCGTTGGGCACGTAAATCGCCCGAGGATGGTCGTAACCCAGGTAGCGGTGCAGATCAGTGCGTTCGTCGCGGCTGATGAGGTGGATCAGATCGGCCTGCCTGACGATGCGGCGCTGAATAAGCCAGGAGAAGAATTGCTTTTTCCAACGCCCCTGTTGCCAGGCCCAAGGGTCGAGCAGGCCGTGCAGGGTAATGGCTTTAGCGGGTTTGAGGTAGAGCAAAAACGGCGCAATGCCCGCAAAATGCCAGATGCCGTGAACGTGAATCAGGTCGAAATCATTGCCGTGCCGCCGCAACCAACGGTACAATTCGGGCGAAAATTCGGCGTAAAACCGGGCGAGCGGATGTCGGCGGCAAGTCACGATGGTTGCGCCCTGGGGAACCGGATAGAGTTCTTCTCCAGTCGAAATCGGCGTTAGAATCGTCACCTCGTTACCCTGACGCAATTGATATTCGGCGTGGTCGAAAATGACTTTGGGCGGCCCACCAATGTTCCAGGTGTAGCCGCAAATATGAAGAATCCGCAAAGCAGTTATCAGTGAGCAGTGAGCAGTGAGCAGTGCGGACACCGCGCGGATCAATTGCCAAACCTGCTGTTGTACGATTTAGTTTTTCAACCGGATGTACTTCTCGATATTTAATCGGTTAATCCCCGCAGATTCAACCTTCTCAATTCCACGTTGAATGAGCGTGTCATTTTTTAGGGTGATTGTAAATTTAAAATCATTGCCTTCCCATTCCCGTTCGTTGCAATAGTCTAAACGCTCGGTGTACAAACTATCTTCAAGAGAATAACTGCCTCCACCAGCTGAAAAAGCAGCCGATGAGTCTTTTCCTTTAGCTAAATCATGTTTTAGAAAAGCAAAATGCGTGTCATTGATTATTTTAATAAACGATAAATTTTTTGTGTAATCAATAACTGTGGTATCACCCTTTTCGATGGTGGTACCGGAAATTAGTTGCCAGGTTCCGACTATCGGTACCGGTGTTTGCTTGAGTGCCTCATTCTGAGTTTTTACCCCGCAGGATACCGCGACTATGCCGATGAGTACAAGTCCAATTCTCATGTTCATGGGTTTTGCTTTTAATTTATACTGACCCCTGTTTAAAGCAACAACCCCGCCAGGGTAGCCGACATATAACTGGCCAACGTCCCGCAGATCAGGGCTTTAAATCCCAACTTGGCCAGATCGCTCCGGCGTGACGGCGCTAACTCGCCAATGCCGCCGATTTGAATGGCGATGGACGAAAAATTGGCAAAACCACACAACGCAAAACTCGTGATGGCGATGGTTTTGGGGTCGAGCGTATCCTTGATTTTGACCAGATCGAGGTAGGCCACAAATTCATTCACCACCATTTTGGTGCCCATCAACGCTCCGGCGGCTTCAACGTCCTTGCTGGGTACGCCCATCGCGAATGCGAACACGGCGAAGAGTTTGCCCAGCAGGAAATTCATGCTCAACTGTGGAAATCCGGCCAGTCCGCCCACTTTCCCCAGAATTAAATCAACCAGGGCGATGAGCGCGATGAAGCCGATCAGCATGGCAATCACGTTCAGGCCCACTTTTAAGCCCTCGCTGGCCCCGCTGGCGATGGCGTCAATGAGGTTGGCGTGGGTTTTTTTGACTTCCAATTTAATGTAACCTTTGGTTTCTGATTTTTCCGTTTCGGGGAAAACGATTTTTTAAATCACCAACGCCCCCGGCGCGGCCATCAGGCTGGCCGCCAGCAGGTAAGGCGCGGGAACACCCAGCGAAATGTACACGGCCATGACGCCACCCGCGATGCAGGCAAAACTGCCCGTCATCGAGGCGAGCAGTTCGGAATTCGTCATGGTTTTGAGGTAGGGCTTAATCATAATCTGCGCCTCGACTTGCCCGACAAACGTACTGGCGACGTTGGAAAGCGCCTCGGCCCCGCTGACGTTCATGAGCCGGTACACGGCCCGCGCGATGAGCGATACCACCCGCTGCATGATGCCCAGGTGGTAAAACATATTGACCAGCACCGCCACGAAAATAATGGTGGGAATGACTTTGAAAAAGAACACAAAGTCATTGCCCGAGCCAAACACTTTCGTCATCAAATCCCGGTCGACGAGCGAACCGAAGACGAATTTTGCGCCCTGGTCGGCGTTGAGCAAGACCTGATTTACTTTTTCACCGAGATAATTAAAAATCCGTTGCCCAATCTCGGTTTTCAGTATAAAAACGGCCAGACCGGTTTGCAATAACAAACCCACGCCTACGGTGCGGTAGTTGATGGCGCGGCGGTTGTTGGACATCGCAAAGGCAATTCCCAGAATCAGTACGATGCCGAGCAATCCGGTAAAACGTTCCATAGATTCGGTGAAGGGGTTAAGTGACAGTTATTGGGTTACTGATTATTGAGTTATTGGCTTATTATCAGGTTTTTACCCGCGCGGCGAATCATAATTAACTCAATAACTGAGTGACAAGTACTTAAACGAGCGCAGTGGGCAAAACAAAACCTCCGGGGTTTTGCTACCCGGAGGTGATTTAGCAACCAAAATTAAGCAAAAACGAACAACCTTACTTCACGGCCACAAGAAAGCCGCTACGCTCGCCGGGATCGGGTTCGCTGCCAGACCAGCCCACCCAAAACCAGCACGGCGAGCACAATCCCTACGGCGATCTGAAATATTCGTTCTGTCCGCGCTTCGGCTTCTTTTCGGAGTGCTCGTTCGGCTTTCAGGCGGGCCTCAAACTTCTGGAGGCGCTCGGTCAGTTCGTTGCTTTCGCCCAGAAACGAGTTGGTTTGGGTAGTGAGATCACCAGTTTTTGTGGTAAGCCGGACCTTTTCCATCTCCAGGCGCAGTTTTTCCTGCTCGTGCAAGTGCCGCAACCGGGCCAGTACCTGATTATCTTTGGCAATGAGTCCTTCCAGCGTGGCGATGACATTGCGCAGGTCTTTTTTCGATTTACCACCGAATAAGGCGTGGTTTTGTTTTTGGAAATAATCCCAATCGCGGTACAGCCGGGTGCGTTCGTTGATGAGTAGCCTCAGCAGCGAATCCGACTGGGTTTGGGCAAATGTGGAGCAAATAGTCAGGCCAAAAAAGAGAAAAAACAGTAAAAAGCGCATGGGCAAAATTGGTTCGGTGGTGGGTTTTTTAAAGAAGTTGTTGGGCCTTTTGAAAACGTGCGTGTCGTCGGGTCCGACGTTCCGTCTGACTATTTAGGACCATGGCCGGACGGAACGTCGGACCTGAAACTCCTGCCGACGGGATAATTTTTTTGGTACTAAGCGGCCTTCAATTGGAAATACTAAACGGCCTCAAAATAATTTCGCCGACCAGATATCTTCTTCTTTGACGTTGAAAAAGACTTCGTGAATGTCGAATACTTCGGTCACTTCGTCAGGATTATTGCTCTCGTCCATGCTACCCGTACACCGGGTGTAGGTACCGTCCTGATTAAGCTCGTAGGCGTTGACGTTGTCGCGTAGGTTGAACTCCAGAATTTGAATCGCCTGCTGGCGTACGCGTTCGTCCATCAGCAGAAACAGCGATTCGATCCGCTTGTCGAAACTCCGCACCATCATGTCGGCCGAGCCGCCGTACACGAGCGGATTGCCTTGATTGTGAACGTAGAACAGGCGGGTGTGTTCGAGCAGATCGCCGACGATGGAGCGAACGGTGATGTTCTCACTCAGGCCGGGGCGCTTGGGTCTCAGGCAACATATTCCCCTGACAATCAGCTTGATCGGCACCCCGGCTTTGGAGGCGGCGTACAACTCATCGATGACGGCTTTATCTTCGAGCGAGTTGATTTTCAGGCAAATTCCATTGGGCAATCCCTGCCGGGCGGCCTCGGCTTCCGCCCGGATGAGGGCGATGATCCGGTTGCGCATTTCGTTGGGCGCCGTAATCAGATTCTGGTACGTGCCGGGTTGAGAATGGCCCGTGATGACGTTGAAAAACTCGGAAATATCGCTGGTGTAGGCTTCATTGGCCGTGAGCAGGCCCACGTCAGTGTAGAGCTTGGCGGTATCTTCGTTGTAATTTCCGCTCGAAAGGTGTGCGTAGCGACGCACACCATCGCCTTCGGCCCGGACCACGAGTAGCAACTTCGTGTGGGTTTTGTAGCGACCAATGCCGTAAATCACGAAGCAGCCCGCTTTTTGCAACCGTTGTGCTTCACGGATGTTATTTTCTTCATCAAAGCGGGCTTTTACTTCAAACAATACCGCCACATTTTTACCATTCTCTGCCGCTTTGAGCAGGGCATTGGTTACCCTCGAATTTTTAGCAATCCGGTAAATTGTCAGCTTGATACTCAGCACGTTGGGGTCGTCGGCGGCTTGTTCGAGGAGTTGGAGTACGGCCTCGAAACTATTGTACGGGTGGTGCAGCAATACATCCCGCTCGCGGATGGTCTCGAAAATATCCTCCGTCCGCTCGCGCTCCAACCCCAACGGCGGCACGGGCGGATGCGGTACCGGCATTTCATCCCGGAATTCGGGATGCCGAATGATTTGCCACAGGCCTGTAAAGTCGATCAACTGGTCGGCCACGAAGAAATTCTGGCGCTCGATATCCCACTTCTTCATCAGAATATCCATCATCCAGTCGGAGGTATCGCTCTCGATCGTCACCTTGACGACCCGCCCCAGGCGG
>JAJAZB010000112.1 GCA_026785975.1 Cytophagaceae bacterium
CGGCGGGTACCTGCACGGCGGCCAGGATGCCGTAGAGTTTTTTGTTACGGTGTTCGGGGAAAAAGCGGGGGAATTTCTCCATCATGCTCAGCACCTGCTCCACGTCGCGCTCGCGCAGGGGGCTTTTCACTTCCACGATGATAGCCGTGTTGACTTCGCCGTTGGCGTAGGCGAACACGTCCATCTCCAGCGTATCGCCGCCCATTTCAATTTCAAAATTGGTGGCCACGTGCGTCATGGCAAACCGTCGTCGTAGCATCCGCTCCATCGACGGAAAGGCCATGCCTTCGGTGAAACTGCCGAATTTATTGCCGATTTCGCCAATCTGCTTGGTGACTTTGCGGATGGTCGCCTCGGTTAGTTTATGCTCGTCCGCCATCTGCTTAGACGTTTCTTCCAGGCGCTGGGCGGTTTCCTGTTGGGTTTTAGTCAATTCGGCAACCAATTCCCGTAAGTCTTCAATTTCGTAGGCCATGTTGATGCGTTTTTTTCAAGTGGGTGTCTAAGCAAAGATACTGAAAAACCTGTCCGGTAAGTTTCCTTACCGGTACCCTGCCGCCTGCAAGCCAAAGAGTTCCGCGTAGCGCCCGCCCAGTTCGAGCAATTCTTCGTGGCTGCCGATTTCGAGCGAAGTGCCGTTTTCCAACACCAGAATCCGGTCGGCCATGCGCACGGTGCTGAAGCGGTGCGAGATGAGTACGGCGCTTTTGCCCCGCGTCAATTCCGCAAAACGCTGGAACACTTCGTACTCGGCGCGGGCGTCGAGGGCGGCGGTGGGTTCGTCCAGAATCAGCACCTGGGCGTCGCGCATGTAGGCCCGGCCCAGGGCCACTTTTTGCCACTGCCCGCCCGAGAGGTCCACGCCGCCCGCCCAACTCCGACCCAACACCTGTTCGTAGCCCCCCGCCAGACCGCTGATGACCGAGTCGGCCAGGCTGCGGCGGGCGGATTCTTCGATGCGGGGCTGATTGGTGCGCTCATCAATGTCACCGACGGCGATATTCACCCCCGCCGACATTTTGAAACGCACGAAATCCTGGAAAATCACGCCCACATTGCGGCGTAAATCGCTGAGATCGTACTCGCGCAGGTCGCGGCCATCGAGCAGAATGCGGCCTTCGGCGGGGTCGTAGAGCCGGGACAAGAGTTTGACGAGCGTGGTTTTGCCCGCCCCGTTCTCACCGACCAACGCCAGTTTTTCACCCACACGAAGCGTGAAACTAAGGTTTCGCAAGGCCCACTTCTCCGAATTGGCGTACTTAAATCCTACGTTTTCAAAGACAAAACCTTCCTGGATCGGCGTGGGAATGGGCAATGATTTCACGGGGGAGTCAATGTTGGGTTGGATGGCGAAAAAGTCGAAGAGGTCTTGCAGGTACAGCGCCTCCTGGGTCAGGCTGCTAAACTGGAGCAACAGCCCTTCGAGCGAGGAACGCAACTGCCGGAAGGCCCCGGCCAGAAACGTCAGGTCGCCGAGCGAAATGCTACCCGTGACGGCCCGGCCCACGATCCAGACGTAGGCCCCGTAGTAGCCCGCCGTGCCCAACGCGCTCAGCACCGTGCCCCAACCCGCCCGGCTGACGGCGAGCGAGCGGTTTTGCCGAAAAAACTGGTCGGACAATTCGCGGAAGCGGGCAATCAGAAACCCCGACAGGCCGAAGATCTTTACTTCCTTCGCCGTTTCGTCGCTGGCCCCCACGTAGCGCAGGTAGTCGAGTTCGCGGCGTTGGGGCGTCCAGTTGCGCGAAAGCGAGTAGCTGCGCTGGTTGAAATAATTGTCGGCGATGAACGAGGGCGTCACCGCCACGAGCAGCAACAGCAGCAGCCAGGGGTTGTACACCACCAACCCCGCCCCCAGAAAAGCCATCGATACCACGCCCTGCGCTTGCCCGAACACCTGCGAAAGCAGCATCGTCCGGCCAGTGGTTTGGCGGCGGGCGCGCTCGAGTTTGTCGTAAAAAGTAGCGTCTTCAAACTGCTCCAAATCGAGCGTGGCGGCGTGTTCCATCAGCCGGATGGAGGTACGATTGGCGAACAAATCGCCCAGCAAACTGTCCAGCAGCGACACTGCCCGGCCCAGCGCCGTACTCAGCACGGCCAGCCCAAACTCGGCGACCACGAGTTGCCAGAGGTACTTCTGGTCGCCGCCCGACGAGCCGACGAGTCGGACAACTTCGTCGATAATCAGTTTACCCAGGTACAGCGTAGCCGTCGGGATGGCGGCCTGTATCAGGCGTAGGGCCGCGTTGCCCAGAAACAGTCTTGGCGAAACCTGCCAGATGAGCCGGAAAAAGGCGGGCAGGTTGCCGAGGGCCGAGAAGCGCTGTTTCCAGGAAAGTTCGGTTTCGGTAGAGGAAGAAATAGGTTGCTGTGTTGCCATAAAGCACTTGATTGCGGGACAAACCGCCCCAGTCTGGCGGGTAACAAGGGTCGGGTCGGTTTCGTCCCCGAGAGGTTAGAGAGATTTGAGAAGGCGAAGAAGAAGGAATAAAACTTTTTGGTAGCTTAGCACATCCATTGCAAACGCCGTACTGACCGAACTTCAACTTGAATTGGTAAAAACCTTTTCCCGACCGCTGCCGGAAGATTAGGTGCGCGAAATCCGGCAACTCAACTGCTCACCGACTACTTTGCCCAGAAGGTGGTCGAAGAGCCGAAGCAGGTAATTTGAAGCGTGCGGTTGACGAGAAAACCATCGAAGAACGGCTGAACACGCACATATCGAGTGTTAGTAGAATGTAGTAGGAAATCGCAGGGACAGGTATTGAAATTCAAAATTCTCGTTACTTTGCCTGCCAGTTAGAGTATCCAATTACTGAGTCACGATGCCCGAATTGGCACAACAGATGAGTGTTTCGGTCGGAGATCTACTTTTCGACCCTGAAAACCCCCGGCTTCCTTCTACGATGCGGGGCAAAGGCGAAGCGCCGGTTCTCAAGTATATGCTGGACGAATACGCCGTGACGGACCTTATGCTGTCAATGGCTGAGAATGGCTACTACGGCGTTGAGCCGTTATTGGTTGTTCAGTCAGAACAGGCGGGCAAATTTGTTGTCGTTGAGGGGAACCGCCGGTTGGCCGCCTTGAAACTCCTGCTCAATCCGGAGTTGGCCCCGGTAAAGCAGCAGTCGGTTCGTGAGATTGCCCGTCTGCTCGGAGGCAAGCGTGATAGCTTGTTGCAAGTACCCGCTACGCTATATTCCTCGCGTAGTGATATCGTTCTTTACCTGGGATACCGGCACGTTATCGGCGTTTACTCCTGGAACACCCTGGCCAAGGCCCGGTACCTGCATGAGTTGCGGGTTCAGCTCTACGGCGGAGTCCCCGACGATGGGGCTGACGTAAAAATTGCCAAAACCATCGGCAGCCGACGCGACTATGTGCAAAAGTTGTTGGAGGCCTACTC
>JAJAZB010000113.1 GCA_026785975.1 Cytophagaceae bacterium
AATTTTTGGCCCCCAGTGATTTTTGAATGCCAATCAGGTTGGTACGCTCTTTGACCGACACAAACATGATGTTGGCAATACCGAACCCGCCCACCAGAATCGAAAAACTACCGATCACCCAACCCGCCAGCGTGAGTACACTGAATAATCCCGAAATCGCCTTCAACCCCGCCTCGGGGCGATTAATGGCAAAATTGTCATCCTGCGAAGGCTTCACGCCGCGCCGGGTGCGCAGAAGGCCGGTAATTTCGCTCTCGAGCTGTTGCAGGCCAACGTCACTCTCGTAGCCCTTCACGGCAATGGTCAGTTGCGAGTACCGGGTATGAAACAACTTCACGTAAGCCAGGTAGGGCAGATAACACTTGGTGTCGGGACTGCCACCAATATCGAACGTACTCTTGCCTTTTTTCTCCTGAACTCCAATGACTTGAAAACGTACTCCCTTCAGCTTAAACTCTTTCCCCACCGGATCGGTACCCGGGAAAAGTGTCTCCGCAATTTCTGCCCCGATGATGGCCACGTTGCGGGCGGCCTCCACTTCCTGCGGCGAAAAGTATCGCCCATTTTCCACGGGTACCTCCGTAATCTGATTGAAGTCGTATGAAATACCCTGTAC
The DNA here is from genome assembly GCA_026785975.1 of Cytophagaceae bacterium. Classification (GTDB taxonomy): domain Bacteria; phylum Bacteroidota; class Bacteroidia; order Cytophagales; family Spirosomataceae; genus JAJAZB01. Next base: position 617 of record JAJAZB010000113.1, read on the forward strand.
GTCGGCATCGAGGCTGTTGTTTCCGTTCTTGAACATTATCCCACCTCGTCCCTCAATCAGGCTGATAGCCGAGGCATTTTCGAGGTTACGCTCCATGTATTTGTATTCGTCCAGCGTGATGACCGGCCGCTGAAAGTACTTCCACCAGGGATAGTCACCACCGCCGAAAAACCAGGGCCATTTCTGCACGTATAGCACATCACGACCAACAAACGAGAGGCTGTCTTTAATATTCCGTTCCAGCGAATCAACCATCGTGAACACCGCAATGATGGAAAAAATACCGATAGTCACCCCCAGCAGGGACAACATGGTACGGAGCAGGTTGGATTTCAGGGCCTGCCAGGCAAACCTGAAGCTCTCCCAAATGAGGCGTAAAGTGAGCATAAATTACCCTGTTTTATCAGTGAGAAAAACCCCCGAACGGGTACCGGACAAGAGTTCACAAAAATACCATTCCGACCCCGATTTACTTAAAAGTTGCCCAACCAGGCCCATTTCTGTGCTGAACGGACGATGTTCCGGAAGGCCGGACGGCGGGGGGAATTTGGGCAGCGGAGAACCAAACGGGAAACTGTTGCCTATTTTTGCAGTTTATGCGTTAAATTACCGCATTGAAATAGCACCGTTTTCCCGATGAAATTATCCGAATTCAAGTTCGACCTTCCCCAGAATCTTATTGCCCTTTACCCCCCTGAACACCGAGGCGACTCGCGGTTGATGGTCGTACACCGGAAAACCAGGGAAATCGAACACAAAATGTTCTCCGACATTGTCAATTATTTTGGCGAAGGCGACGTCCTGGTGATCAATGACACGAAAGTATTTCCGGCCCGCCTCTACGGGCAGAAAGAAAAAACCGGCGCTAAAATCGAAGTGTTTTTGCTGCGTGAACTCAACCGCGAACACCGACTTTGGGACGTGCTCGTCGACCCGGCCCGCAAAATCAGAGTGGGTAACAAACTTTATTTTGGGGAAAGTGACCTCGTCGCCGAAGTGATCGACAATACCACTTCGCGCGGTCGCACGATCCGGTTTCTTTACGATGGTTCGCACGATGATTTGATGAAAACCATCGACGAACTCGGCGAAACGCCCCTGCCGCGCGAAATCCGCCGCAAAACCGAAGACTCTGACCGCGAGCGCTACCAGACCATTTTTGCCCAGCACGTCGGAGCGGTAGCCGCACCAACGGCGGGGATCCACTTCACCAAAACCATCATGAAGCGCATGGAACTGAAGGGTACGCGCTTCGCTCCACTGACGCTCCACGTCGGATTGGGGACCTTTCGGCAGGTGGACGTGGAAGATTTGACCAAGCATAAAACCGACTCGGAAAACTTTTCAATTCCCGAAAAAACCGCTCAACTGGTCAATGAAGCCATGGACGGCCATCACCTCGTATGCGCCATTGGCACGACGGCCATGAAGGCACTCGAATCGTCGGTATCGGCGAATGCCCGGCTGAAAGCCGCCAGCGGCTGGACCGATAAATTCATCTTTCCGCCCTACGAATTTCGCATCCCCGATGCCCTGCTGACCAACTTTCACCTGCCCGAGTCGGTGCTGCTGATGATGACTTCCGCCTTTGGTGGGCACGATCTGATCAAGGAAGCCTACCAGGTGGCCATGAAGGAAAAATACCGGTTTTTTGGCTACGGAGACGCGATGCTTATTTTGTAGAAGTGCGTAGACAGGAGTTAGAAGTGAGTAGGATAGCCCGGTTGCATTTATCTCCTCCCTCCTCCCTCCTCACTCCTGATTCCATGCAACACTTCGCTATCATCGTCGCCGGGGGCAGTGGCAACCGGATGGGCAGCGCGGTACCCAAGCAGTTTCTCCAACTCGCCGGTAAGCCCATCCTGGTGCATACGATTGAGAAATTCCTCGCGTATTCGGCGGATGTACAGATCATCCTGGTGCTTCCCCAGGCCGATTTTCCGCGCTGGACAACTTTAAAGTCCGACTATTCCTTCATTCACTCATTCACTCATTCGATCATTGAAACCGAGGGCGGTGCCACGCGTTTTCAATCGGTGCGAAACGGGCTGGCTTGCGTCGAGGGAAACGGATTGGTCGCGATTCACGACGCCGTGCGGCCCCTGGTTTCGGTGGAGATTATCGGGCGAAGTTTTGCTGCCGCCGCCCAACATGGGTCGGGTATCGTGGCCGTTTCAGCTAAAGATTCGATTCGACAGGTCCTAGGCAGAGACAAAACCATCGCCTTGGATCGGTCGACGCTCCGGCTGGTGCAAACCCCCCAAACGTTTCGGGTCGACCTGATTAAGAAAGCGTTTGAGCAGCCGGAAAGTCCCCTCTTCACCGACGACGCCAGCGTGGCCGAAGCCGCCGGTTTTCCCATTCACCTCGTTGAAGGTGCCTACGAAAACATTAAAATCACTACCTCTGGGGATTTAGTGGTGGCGGAGGCGTTGTTGGGGCGGTAATTGCGAATACGAACCAGAAAGCTGTTTAGGGTTCCGATTTTTAGATGTAGGGTTGCTTTTTCAACCTTTTTTGTCATCCTTCGTTCCTCAGGATGACAAAAAAGGTTATTTTCCAGAATCCTAAATCGCCCCTGCGTCAACTGCATTGGACGCTCTCTGAGAAATTTAAAAATTAAGCCCTAAAACTCCCCTATTTTGCCGTTCATGCAGCCTCGCCTTTCCCAATCCGACTACATCGAAGGCATCCTGAACGGCAATCGTGTGGTACTCAGCCGGGCTATCACGTTGATTGAAAGTCAATTGCCTGCCGATCGCCAACTGGCGCAGGACGTTCTGGAGGCGGTGCTGCCGCGTACCGGCAATTCCGTGCGACTGGGGATCACGGGCGTACCGGGCGTGGGCAAAAGTACGTTCATCGAAACCTTTGGTCAGCACCTCACCGCCCAGGGCAGGCGCTTGGCCGTGCTCACCGTCGACCCCAGCAGTCCACGAAGCCGGGGGAGTATTCTGGGCGACAAAACCCGGATGGAGATTCTCGCCCGCGACCCGCTGGCGTACATTCGCCCGACCCCGGCGGGTACGTCGCTCGGCGGGGTGGCCGATGCCACTCGTGAAGCCATTCTCCTTTGCGAAGCAGCTGGTTTTGAAGTCATTATCGTGGAAACCGTGGGCGTGGGCCAGAGCGAAGTGTACGTCAAGGGCATGGTCGATTTTTTTTTGCTGCTGATGCTGGCCGGGGCCGGTGACGAGTTGCAGGGTGTGAAACGCGGCATCATGGAAATGGCCGACGCCGTAGTCATCACCAAAGCCGACGGCGATAACGTAGCCGCCGCGCAACGCGCGCAGGTGGAGTACCGGAATGCGTTGCATCTGTACCCGGCGACCGAAACGGACTGGTCACCGCCCGTACAAATCTGCTCGGCGCTGACCGGAGCGGGCGTTCCTGAAGTGTGGGCACTCGTCGAGGAGTACGTAACCCGCACCCAACGGAACGGCTTTTTTACCCAAAACCGCCAGCAACAGCAGGTAACCTGGTTGCATCAGCGCATCCGGCGAAGTTTAGAAGAATCTTTTTACCAAAATCCGTTGATTCAGAACCGATTGACCCAACTGGAAGCCGCTGTGCGGGCCGGGGAACGGTTGCCGGTGCAGGCTGCCTCGGAACTTTTGAATATTTTTGGAGCCAAATGAAAAACTTCTGGCGCACTCTTTCCCACTTCATCCTAAAAAATCGCCTCCCGCTGCTGATTGTTCTGGCCGCAGCAACGGCCTTCATGGGCTACCAGGCGACCAAAATCCGGCTTTCGTACGAACTGGTCAAAATCTTACCCGCCAGCGATCCCAATTTCAAACTGTACGAGGCGTTCAAAAAACGGTACGGTGAGGATGGCAACGTGATGGTCATCGGCGTCGAAACGGATCGGATGTACCAGGTCGGTTTTTTCAAGGATTGGTACGCCCTCAGCAACCGCATCAAAGGCCAGGCGGGGATCAAAGACGTGGTTTCCAACGCCAGTTTGTACGAAATAATCCGCAATGATTCGCTCCAACGCTTCGACTTCCGGCCCGTACTCAGCCGCTCGCCTACCACCCAGGCCGGGGTGGACAGCCTGCGTGGCAAACTGGCCCGATTGCCTTTTTACAGCGGTTTTATTTTCAACGAAACCCAGGAAGGTACGCCCGGCAATGCCCACCTGATGGCCATTACCTTCGACCCAAAGGCCCTCAACGACCGCAGCCGGATCGACATCGTGCTGGGCATCCGGCAGCAGGTGGAGCAGTTTGAGCAAAAGCACAACATCGACCTGCACCTGTCGGGGATGCCCTACATCCGCACGCAGTTTATGAAAACGGTGAGTTCGGAAATGCAGCTTTTCACCCTGCTCGCCGTGGGCGTGACGGCGTTGATTCTGCTGCTGTTTTTCCGGTCGTTCAACGCGGTGTTTTTTTCCGTCATCGTCGTGCTCATCGGCTGCATTTTTTCGGTGGGTTTGCTCGTGTTGCTGGGTTACCGCATCACCATTTTGTCGGGCCTGATTCCCCCATTGCTTATCGTCATCGGAATTCCCAATTCGATTTTTCTGCTCAACAAATACCACGAAGAGTACGCCCGTAGCGGCAATCAGCAGCAGGCGCTCGGGGTTGCCGTCGAGAAAATTGGCTACACCACCTTCCTGGCCAACCTGATGACGGCCATCGGTTTTGGCGTGTTTGCCTTCACGGGCAGCAATATGCTGGTCGAGTTTGGGTTGGTGGCGTCGAGCAGCGTTTTACTCACGTTTCTGATTTCGCTCATCTTCATTCCGAGCGTGTTCAGCTACCTGCCTCCGCCCAACGACAAGCACGTCGCACGGTTGGAAAACAAGCGCCTGACGGCGGTATTAACGTTTATCGACCAACTGGTGCATACCCGTCGCGGGGCGGTTTACGCCGTTGTTGCCGCGCTGGTGGCCGTTTCGCTGTACGGCATGACCAAAGTTACGGCCATTGGGTACGTGGTCGATGATCTGCCTTCGGACAGTCCGGTGCTGGCCGATCTGAAGTTTTTCGAGCAGCGTTTTCGGGGGGTTTTGCCCTTTGAAGTCAGCATCGACGCCCAACGACCAGGGCGGGTACTTTCGCCCCCCGTGCTGACGAAGATCCGGCGGATGGAAAAAGAAGTGGCGGCCTTCGGCGAATTCACCGACCCGCTGTCCATCGTCCGGGCGGTTAAATTTCTCTACCAGGGCTACCGGGGCGGCGATCCGAAGTACTACGTGGTGCCGCCGCTGCCCGAAATCGGCAAAATGCAGCGGTACCAGACCAGTCTGGGCCGGGGTGCGGGGCAGCGTTACGCCGCATTTATGGATAGTACCCAGCGCTACACGCGGGTGAGTTTTCAGATGGCCGACGTGGGCACGGTGCGCACACGCGAATTGGTCGATGCGCTGCAACCCAAACTCGACACGATTTTCAACTGGGATGCCGAAGCGAATCGCTGGGTTGCGCCCGCCGATCGGTACGACGCCCGCATTACCGGCAACAGCGTGGTGTTCATGCGGGGCAACGAGTATTTGCAAACAAGCCTCATCGAAAGTACCGCCTGGGCCGTTTTGTTGATTTGTCTGGTGCGGGCGCTCTTGTTTTTTGACGTTCGGCTGATTCTCATCTCGACCCTGCCGAGCCTGGTTCCGCTCCTGATGACGGCCGGATTGATGGGGTATTTTGGCATTCCGCTCAAGCCCTCGACCATCCTGATTTTCAGTATTGCCTTTGGAATTGCCTCCGACGGGACGATTTATTTCCTGACCCGTTACAAAGACGAACTAGTCCATAAAGGCCGGAGTGTGCCCGAAGCCATCACCCAGACGATTATGCACACGGGCGTGAGTATGTTTTACACGGCCGTCATCCTGTTTTTCGGATTTTTCATTTTCGCCGCTTCCACGTTCAAGGGGACGCAGTCGTTGGGCATTCTGATCTCGGTTACGTTGCTGGTGGCTATGATTGCTAACCTCGTGTTGCTGCCCGCCTTGCTAATGGATCTGAATAATCGGCGCGAGGCGAAAGTTGCTGCCGCGCCTCGTCGGACGGCTTAGCGGGGTAGTATCGGGAAGCCAAAAGCACCGCAAGCCATCGGGGACGCCCAGTCGGACGAGTTTGAAAAATTACCCCCAACCCCCTGAAGGGGGCTTTTTTTATAGCTAATTTATTTTTAAGCCCCCTTCAGGGGGTTGGGGGTTTGGTGCGAACTTCTGCGCGGGTACCTAAAAAAAGCAGCGGGTTCTGACCATCGCCAGAACCCGCTGCTTTTTTTAGTGGCTACACTTCTTCCAACAACGTTCTAAACACCACGTACTTGTTGCGATACCGCCGGTCGACTTCGGCCCGGATGCGGGGGTCGTGGTGATCCTGGTACGTTTCGTAATCTTCCATGTCGGCAAAAAAATACTGAAACGAATACGTCACACCGCCGTTGTCGATCTCCGTGAGCAGTCGAAAAATCCGGTTACCAATGGGCAATTCGCTGGCCATCACGGCGGGTACGTGGGTTTCTTTCATCCACTTGAGCCATTCGTCGTGGTAGTCGTTTTCGATGTTGTACGTAACGTTGTAGAGGAGCATAAGCAAGTCGTAAGCACCGGTCGTAAGTCGAAAACCAGCTATCGTAAAGGTGTTTTTCACTTACGACCAGTGACTTAGGACTTACGACCACGGAGGTCGTCGAGCGAATATCGGTTATTTTCCAAAAAGTGGATGACGAGAAAGAAAAAAACCGCATAAATCATTTGCGTGGCGACCGTATCCCACTTGGCCTGCAAGCTACTCCCGACGATAAGTGCCAGGATGACCAACGCCCCAACTGTTGCCGCGAACCGCGTAAACAGGCCCAGAATCAATAAAAGATCAACGAGGAATTCGGTGTAAGTCAACATGTAACCGAAGGGTCGAACCAGGATTTCGGGCAAAATGGTGTTTTCAAAACTCGTCACCATTCCGGCCACAAATTTATCGATACCGCTGATGAACCGCGTCAGGCCGTGCATCGTGAAGTTCAGGCCTAACGTAAGCCGCAGCAGAAAATAAGCGAGATGATGATTTTACATCTTGATGTAAAAGATAACGCTGGCCAATCAACCCGGTTTCAAGCGCATTGTTCGGCCCACAACGCTCTTCCCGGCTAATCGTCCTCCTCAGTCACGAGCACTTTATCGATCCGGCGATCGTCCATATCGACGACTTCGATGCGCATATCGCGCCAGGTAAATGTTTCGCCGACCTGCGGAATGCGTTCGAGTTGGTGCAGGATAAAACCGGCCAGCGTACTAAAATCCTCTTCCAGAAATTCGCGCGGATCGCGATCCATCCGACCCAGAAAGTCAATGAAAGGCATCTGAGCGTCAACCAGATAACTGCCGTCGTCGCGCTTCACAAAACTATAATCTTCGCCCTCGGCGTCGGGCACGTTGCCTACAATGGCTTCAAAAATATCATTGACCGTCACCATGCCCTGCAAGGTTCCGTATTCGTCCACAATGAATCCCTGATGAACGCGGGATTCTCTGAATTTTTCCAGAATCTGGTAGGCCGAATTGTTTTCGGGCACGTAAAGCGGTTTTTTCATCAAATCGCGCGGCCGGGCTTCATCGGGGCTGACGTACAGGTCTTTGATGCTGACTACGCCCACCATCCGGTCGATGCTGCCTTCGCAAACGGGATAAATGGAGTGCCGCTCCGCCCGGACAATCGCCTGGTACTGATCGGAAGTCGCGTCGGCATCGAGCCAAACCAGGTCGCTGCGGGTGGTCATGAGCGAGGTAATGTTGCGATCGCTGACGTTGAACACGTTCTCGACGATTTCCTGCTCAATTTCGTCGATGGTGCCCTGCTCCATGCCTTCGTTGATAATCGCCTTGATTTCTTCTTCCGTCACGGCGCTGTCGTCGGTTTTCCGAATACCCAACACCTTGATCACCAGACTCGTCGAGGTGGAAAGCAACCAGATAAACGGGTGGGCGATCCGCGAAAGAATACTCATCGGCAACGCGACCGCTTTGGCGATACTCTCGGCGCGGGTCAGGCCAATGCGTTTGGGGACGAGTTCGCCGATAACCAGCGAAAAATAGGTAATGCCGATGAGCAACAAGCCCAAAGCCAGGGGACGGGCGTAGGGACGGATGGGTTCGAACTGCTCCAGCCAGGTGCGGATGGGTAGCGCGAGCGCGTCGCCCGAAAAAATACCCGTTAGAATGCCAATGACGGTAATGCCTACCTGCACGGTCGAGAGAAACGTATCGGGGTGTTCAGCCAGTTTGAACGCCGCCCTGGCGCGGCTATCTCCCCGCTCCGCATCGTGTTTTAAACGGGATTTTCGGGCCGATACGAGGGCGATTTCCGACATGGAAAATACCCCGTTGAGCACCATCAGGAACAGCAGAATTAGAATTTCAGACATAGCGGGCGTAAGTTAGGGCGACTAAGACAGTTCTCAAAAATAAGTGTTGCTGATCGTCGTCCACAAAAAATCAGTCCGAGGCTCCGGCTGGTTCCTAACGGAGCGGCCATCCCAGGCCAATCAGTTGAGAAAGGAAACGGTTTCCGGTCGGGAAATAGCCGTGCTGCCCCAGGCGAGCAGCCGCTCTTTTTCGGGCAAACTCAAATCCACCGGCAACTGCGCCAGTCCGATGAGCCGACGCAGCACCTCGGTCCCGCAGAATCCAGCAAAAAGAGCCGAATCGAACCCGGCGGGGCGTTGATACGTCTGCAAAAGCGTACGAATGCCATTGTCGTCGAGGCGGGCCATTTTCAGGTGGGCCGTCATCACGGCCACGTCGTATTCCGGGCGACCGAAATACGAAAATTCAGGGTCAATCACCTTCGCGCCGTGTTTGGTGTGGAGCCAACTACCGGGGTAAAAATCGCCGTGCAGCAAGACAGTCCCCGTGCCGAGGTACATTTCTCCCAGCGCGTGGACGTGCGCTTTCAGCCCCACATCGCGTTTGTACAGTTCGGCAAGCACTTGTAAACCGGGCTGGACTGTATCTAAATTAAAGCCGTTTTCCTCGCGGTACGGAAAATCAAAAATGTGTTCATGGTTAACCTTCTTCAGGGCCTGATTGGTCGGAAATGCAGCCTTCATTAAACCAAAATTCGTGCTGTGCAACGTGGAGAGAAACCGGATGAGACTACGTACTGCCTCCAGATCGGGTACTACGGCCTGCCGGTACAAGGCCGTAAAATCAGCGTTAGGACCGAGGTCTTCCAGCGCCAAAAGCAGGTTTTCGGCGTCGTAGCCGAGCAAGGTCGGTAGAAACTGCTGCAACTCGGGGTGGTTTGAAACAAGTTCGTAGAAACGCGCTTCGGTGACAACCCGCTCCGCCGGAGCGCTCACCTGCGGGTATTTTTCCACCCAGGGACGTGCTTGCTTGAGGATGAAGGAGCGCCGATTGGTGTTGACCCGCAGCACAAAATTCATGTTGCCATCGCCCGGTTTTTCCAGGTTCAACACGGTTTCATCCGGGTCAATCCAGTGTATCATTCGGAGAAAATCGGGTAGTCCGTCCAGGTGCTGGGCGTCGAGGTAGTACGCGTTTGGAAAATTCTCTTTGAAGAGATCAGGGAGCGTGGTCATGCAACGGGGTTAGGGTCGGCGCAGGGCATCGAATAAAATCTCCGCCGGATGGAGTGCCTGACGGCCCGTTCCGTCGAAAATCTGGTGGCGACAACTCGTGCCGGGCGCGGCAATCAGTACCTCGGCGGGCTGCTCGCGCACCGCCGGAAACAACACCAATTCGCCGATTTGCATGGATACGTCGTAGTGTTCGGCCTCGTAGCCAAAACTCCCCGCCATGCCGCAGCAACCACTCGGAATCAGGTGAACGGTGTAGTTTTGGGGCAACGACAAGAGTTTTTTCGTCGGTGTCAACGACGACAAGGCTTTCTGGTGGCAATGTCCGTGCAGTTTGATGAGGCGTTTAGCGTCGGTAAATTGATCCTTTCGGATGCGCCCCTTGTCAATTTCCTGGGCGATAAATTCGTCGAACAAATAGGTGTGTTCGGCCACTTTTCCCGCGCTACCGCGCAGATGCGCCGGTACCAGTTCGAGGTATTCGTCGCGCAGCGTCAGAATGGCCGAGGGTTCCAGGCCGATGATGGGGATTGGGTTTTCGTCGAGCAACTTGCTTAATTTCTCCACGTTACTGATGGCAATCCGCTGGGCATCGCGCACCAAGCCCTTGGAGAGGTACGTCCGGCCACTTTCCTCGTGTTCGGGAATCATCACTTCGTAGCCCAGGGCTTCCAGGAGCATCACCGCTTTTTTGCCCAGCTCCACGTCGTTGTAGTTGGTAAATTCATCGGCGAAGAGGTACACGCGTTTGTCCTCTCCCGTCATGCCCCGCCCCAGGGAGAGGATGGAACTGCCCGGCGTATGGCTGCCCTCCTCGAACGGGGAAGAATTGCCCGAGCGCACCACCCGGCTGGTGTGTTTTTTGAACCAGGCCCGCAGCGTTTGCGGCGCCAGCGTCGGGATACGGCGTTGCGGGGCAAAACCCAGCATTTTTTTGGCTAAACCACCCGTAAATCCATTCGTCATCAGCGCGTTGTAAAGCCCTGGCGCGAGGCTGGCCATCTGGCTGGCGCGGGTGATGTTGCCAATCATGCGAGTGCGAAACGGCACGCCGTGCGCGTCGTAGTAGTGCTGGAGAAATTCGGCCTTGAGTTTGGTCACATCCACGCTGCTGGGGCACTCGGTTTTGCAGCCCTTGCAACTCAGGCAGAGGTCCATCACTTCCAGGATTTCAGCCCCCCTATCCGTTCCACGGCGGCCCTCAAGGGGGGAGTTTTTTTCCAGACCCCAAGCTCCTCCTTTGAGGAGGGGTGATTCCGTCAGAAATTGCCGCAGGATGTTGGCCCGCGCCCGCGTGGTATCTTTTTCGTTGCGCGTGGCCATGTAACTGGGGCACATCGTGCCGCCCGTCAGTTGAGTTTTGCGACAATCGCCTGATCCCGAGCATTTTTCGGTTAGGCGCAGGATGTTTTCCTGACCTGAAAAATCGAAAACCGTGTCGATCTTCGGAGTCTTCTGGCTTGTTGCATCGGTTGTTGAAACATCCGTTCGGGGAACATCCGTTCGGGGAACATCCGTTCGGGATTCGAATCGTAAAAACTGGTTCATCGGCGGCGTGTCCACGATTTTGCCCGCGTTGAAAATGCCTTGTGGATCAAAAAGCTGCTTCACCGCCCGAAACAACTCGTACACCTCCTGCCCCATCATCGCCGGAATAAATTCGCCCCGCAACCGCCCATCGCCGTGTTCGCCGCTGAGCGAGCCTCTGTATTTTTTGACCAAACCAACTGTATCCGCCAGCACGTCGCGAAATTTCTGCTGTCCGGCGGCGGTTTTGAGGTTGATTAACGGCTCAACGTGAATCTCGCCCGCCCCGGCGTGGGCGTAAAAACTTGCCCGCAGACCGTGGTGGCCCAGTAGTTGTTCCAAATCGGCGATGTAAGCGGGCAGGTCGGCGGGGTCGACGGCGCAGTCCTCGATCAGGTTGACTGGCTGCGTGTTGCCGGGCAAATTGCGGATCAGGCCCAGGCCGGCCTTGCGCACGTCCCAAACCTGGTAGGTTTGTTCACCCGTCACGACCGGGTGCGCGTAGCCCAGGTTTTCGGCCCGCAATTCAGCGACGAGGGCGTTGGTTTTCTGCGCTAATTCCTCGGGGGTATCGGCAAAAAACTCGACCATCAGAATCGCCGCCGGATTGCCTTCAATAAAAAAGCGATTCTTGCGCTGTTCAGGGTTTTCCTTCGTAAAATCGAGAATGTACTGATCCACCAACTCGGAAGCCCAGGGTTTGTGCCGCAACGCGACGAGGTTGGCCCGGAGCGATTCATCGATGCTCCGGCAGTGTACGCACACCACGCCCACTTCGGTGGGTGGTAGCGGCATCAGGTTGAGCGTCAATTCGGTAGCAATCGCCAACGTTCCCTCCGACCCGGCCAGCAGTCGGCAAAGATTGAATTCTTCACCGCCCGGCGTAAACGGCTCGGTATCGATCAGGGCATCGAGGGCGTAGCCTGAATTGCGCCGACGAATACTGGGTTTGGGGAAATTCTCACGGATGCGTTGTTGGTTGCCGGGCATACTCAACAGCGCGTTGAGTTGGCGGTAAATCTTGGTTTCCAGGTCGTTTTCCACGCCTTTGCCCATGAGTTTTGCCTCGAATCGCCAGGGTTTCACTGCCTGAAAACTCGCCTCCGAGCCATCCGACAGCACCACTTTGGCCGCCCGCAGGTGGTCGCGGGTGGTGCCCCACACGATGCTGTGCAGCCCGCAGGAATTGTTGCCCACCATGCCGCCGATCATGGCCCGGCTCGCCGTGGAGGTTTCGGGGCCAAACATCAGCCGGTACGGTTTCAGGGCTTTATTGAGATCATCGCGAATAACGCCCGGCTGCACCCGCACGTAGCGTTCCTGGGGGTTGATTTCCAGGATGTTGGTAAAATGTTTGGAAATATCCACCACCACGCCACTGCCCACCACCTGCCCGGCCAGGGACGTACCCGCCGCGCGTGGAATGAGTGTCGTGTTGTGTTCGCGGGCAAATTTGACCAGCCATTTCAAATCCTGGACAGAGCGGGGCAACGCGACCGCCACGGGTTGTTCCTGGTACACCGAGGCATCGGTGGCGTACACCCGGAGTTGCGCCTGGTGTAGGGGCGAATTATCGTAAAAAAGCTCCCCTCCAAATACGCTTTGCAGGAGTTCAAAGGCAGAAAATTCAATGGCTGTGGGCATAAAACAAAGGTACTGAAACAGGCTCCAATCTCAAGGAAGGCTGTTTTTATGTAAACTTAAAAGTGATGTTACGCGAAAACCGCTCTTGCCCGTCATTGCGAGCGAAGCGAAGCAATCTGCCGCCGAAGCCAAACCAGAAAAGTCAGTATATCCAGAAGGCTGGCCCGCACTGACAGATTGCTTCGTCACTCACTACGTTCGTTTCCGCGCGGCGTCCGCTCGCAATGACGGGTGTCCGCTCTCCTGCGTAACACCAGTCAAAAAGTCGTCCGACGATACCCTGCCTGACTCGTGGTCAAATGGTCAAAAACTCCCGCACCAGCGCCTCCCACTCGGCTCCGAGCGGACCATCGAACACCGGGCGGCGGGCGCGGCGATACCAGTATCCCGCATTGCCGATATCACCTTCAACCCGGTGCAGGTAGGCATGGAGCACATCGTAAGCGGGCGTTCCCTCGCTGGATTGGGCGATGTGGTGGGCGGCCCGCCAATTCCCGCTTTTATCGTGCCAAAGTGCAGTGAGCAGGGGATTTAAATCGGCGGGTGGCCCTTCATTTTGTAGACTTTCGGTGAAGGATTGATACGTCATGGATGTGTTGAGTAAAACTTTGGCAAAGTTCTAAACTTTGCCAAAGTTAGCCGGGTCAATTGGCAAAAGCCGGTGTAGTTTTACAGAATTTTTAGCCCGATGCCCGACGCTTTACACCTTGAATTGACCACCGATGCCGACGACGAGCGTCCCGTTTTTATAGGTGGCAATTTTAACGATTGGCAACCCGACCAGACTTCCTTCCAACTGCAACGGATTGGGCTGAGGCAATATCAGTACGCATTTCCGGCTGACTTTTCACTGCCCAATCCCCTCGAATACAAGTACACGCGGGGCAGTTGGGCCGACGTGGAACTGAGCGAAACCGGGGAAGCCCCACCCAACCGGGTCGTCTGGCAACCAACCACGTTGCAGCGCGATCACGTGCCGCACTGGCGGCGGGCGGGGGAAGGCTTCGCCCCGCAGCTAATGCCGCATTTGCTTGACATTGAAGGGTTTGAATTACCTATTCTTGGTCGACAGCGCCGACTTCGGGTGTTGCTGCCCGCCGATTACGAAGCGCAACCCAAGCGGCGTTACCCCACGCTGTACCTCCTCGACGCCCAAAATCTCGTGCAGGGCGGCGCGGGCTTCGGCGACTGGGCTGTGGAACGAAATCTCGCTATTTTGAAAGAACGTGGACTCGGCGACATCATCGTCGTGGGTATCGACCATGGCGAAGAATACCGCAAGAGCGAATTCAATCCCTACGCGCACCTCTGGCTGGGCCGGGGCGAAGGCAAAGTTTTCCTGGAAGCCCTCGTGGGGGGCGTTAAACCCTTCATCGACAGTCAGTTTCGCACCAGTCCCGACCGGAAGGCCACCGGCATTGGCGGCAGTTCACTGGGCGGTTTGCTCAGTTTGTACGCGGGGATCAAGGCTTGGCCCGTGTTTGGCCGGGTACTGGTGTTTTCACCCGCGCTTTGGGTGTCGGCGCGTGCTTATTCCGACGCCGAGAATTTATCTAAAAGCGCCCACAGCCGGTTTTACCTCTTCGGGGGCGGGCAGGAAACCAAGTCCATGAAAACCTCCCTCGAACGGATGAATGCGTTGCTGAGCCGACACGCCAACGTCGCTACCCATTTTTCTTTTGACCCCGAAGGCCGCCACGAAGAAGCTCGCTGGGCCAGGGAATTTCCGAAGGCCACCGCGTGGCTATTTTCGGACTAACGTTGCCAAGGCCCGCGCAATGCCCTGATTCCCCCATTCATCATCAATTCCGTATCCAGTGCAATTCACTTTCGCCACCACGCCGACCACCACCACGCTCGTCCGGCCTTTGGTACAGGATGATTTTCTAACCAAAAACCTCCAGGAAATCGCCGCCGAAACGGGTCTTTCACCGGAAACCCTGACGAACGATTTCAAAGCGGAGTGCAACGAAATTTTGCCGCTTTACCTCGCTGGGGGGCGCAAGTTGTACTTGATCGGCCTCGGCAAGGAGCCGAAATCGGCGCAGGTACTCAAGGCCTTTCGGACGTTGTTTCATCAACAAAAACCCAAGTTGCCCGCCGCCGTGAGCCTCGATTTGCGCGGTTGTCCGGTCGAGTGGGTGGAATGGGCCGTCAACGGTACCCTGCTGGGGGGGTACAACCTGGCCCTTTACAAAACCGACGAAGCACCCAAAAGTCCTTTTTTCAGCGAAAACGGCCTGCTGGAACTCGTCGTCGATGCCGCGCAACCCGTTAAGGTTTTGAACACTAAGTTGGAAACGGGCCGCGCCGTGGCCGAAACCCAGCTCCGCATTTTCGATTTGATGAATGCCCCCGCCAACCACAAAACCCCGCAGACGCTCGTCAGTTGGGCTCTCGGTTCGGGCGAGCAGTACGGCTACGACGTGCGGGCGCTCGATGTCGGTGAAATCCAGGAGGCCGGATTGGAAGCCCTGCTGGCCGTTAGTCGGGGGAGTTTGCACGAACCGGCGTTGATCATCCTGGACTACCATCCCGCCGGGGCCACGCAAACCGTCGGTCTGGTGGGCAAGGGCGTGACGTTCGACACGGGCGGAGTTTCCATCAAACCGTCCACGAATATGCACCTGATGAAATCGGACATGGGTGGGGCGGCAGCCGTACTCGGCACGGTCGAACTGGCGGCTAAATTGAAGTTGCCGGTTCGGGTCGTGGGTATCGTGCCGACCACCGAAAACAGCGTGGACGGCGATGCCATGAAGCCCGGCGACGTGATTGGTTCGTATTCGGGCAAAACCATCGAAGTCACCGACACCGACGCCGAAGGCCGCCTGATTCTGGCCGATGGCCTGGCGTATTGCCTCAAAAACTACCAGCCCGACGTGCTGATCGACCTGGCGACACTCACGGGCAACGTGATCGCGGCGCTGGGCTACCACGCGGCGGGACTTTTCACGACCAACAACGACCTGGGGAAAACCCTGAAACGCGCGGGCGAAACCACCGGCGAGCGCCTCTGGCGGCTACCGCTCTGGGACGAGTACGCCGAGCACCTCAAATCGGACATTGCCGACGTGCGCAACTACTCGGGCATTCCGCATTCGGGGGCGATTGCGGCGGGGAAGTTTCTCGAACTTTTCACCGAGAAACACCCTGCGTGGGCGCACCTGGATATTGCGGGCGTAGCTTTTGGCGACACCGATTTTGCGCCGCAACGGGCGGGTACGGCCTTTGGTGTGCGGTTGCTGGTGGAATGGTTGCGAAATTTATAAATCAGCTGAACCGTAGGCAGTACGGGCGGTGCTACCGGTGGCCCCTACTGGTTGCTGTGACGAACAGAACAGATTTGACAACTTTTGGAAAGTTGTCAAATCTAAATGCTGGTGGAATGGTTGCGAAATTTGTAGACCCTCCCAGCCGAGCAAGTTGCATTTTCCAGTGGTTTGTTTCATTTTTAGAAATTCAAACCTTCGCGTACGCCATGTCCCAACCGTTCACCTTCCTCTGCATTTCCACCTTTTTTAAAGGCAACGAATTTTTACGGGCGTGCAAAGCAGCGGGCAACACCGTTTTTTTGCTCACCGACAAAAAAATTGAGCACAAACCCTGGGCGCGGGAAGCCATCGACGAGATTTTTTACGTCGAACCCGACGAGCAGGGCCACCTCAACCTCGACGAAACCGCCACTGGTCTGGCCTTTGTGATGCGCACCCGGCCCATCGACCGCATCGTGGCACTCGACGATTTTGACGTGGAAAAAGCCGCTTTTCTCCGCGAGCAGTTCAGGATTCCGGGCATGGGCCAGACCACGGCGCGGTACTTCCGCGATAAACTCGCCATGCGGATGCGCGCCATGTACGCCGGACTCCGTCAGCCCCGGTTCAGCCCCCTGTTCAGCGATGCGCAAATCAATGCCTTCGCCGACTCCGTTGAATTTCCTTGTCTGGTTAAACCGCGCGGGGAAGCCTCCACGACGGGCATCCGCAAAGTGCAGAGCAAAGACGAACTCTGGGCGGTGCTCGACAGCCTCGGCGACCAGCGGCACCGATTTCTGGTCGAGCAGTTCCGGCCCGGCGCGGTGTACCACGTCGATGCGCTCTCGGTCGATGGTCAGCAGGTGTTTTGTCAGGCCAGCCAGTACCTCAACACGCCGATGGAAGTGGCCCACGGCGGCGGCATTTTCCGTTCCGTGACCGAACCCTACGACTCCGACGACGAGCAAGCGCTACGTGCCTTTAACCAGGAACTGCTCAATGCGTTCAACATGAGCTACTCGGCTTCCCACTCGGAATTTATCAAATGCCACGAGGACGGTGAATTTTATTTCCTGGAAACGGCCTCCCGCGTGGGTGGGGCCAATCTGGCCGAGATGGTCGAGGCGGCCAGCGGCATCAATCTCTGGCGGGAGTGGGCCAACATCGAATCGACGATGGCGCGGGGCGAAACCTACCAGCTACCGGCCGTGCAGCCGCAGTACTCGGGCATCATCATCTCGCTCACCCGGCA
Source organism: Cytophagaceae bacterium (assembly GCA_026785975.1). Lineage (GTDB taxonomy): Bacteria > Bacteroidota > Bacteroidia > Cytophagales > Spirosomataceae > JAJAZB01. The sequence goes on from JAJAZB010000113.1 coordinate 17,849, forward strand.
GCAATGGCCCGACGGCGACGGCTTCAGCGACCCGGAAATCTGGTGGAAAATGCACGAAGAATACCACGTGGGCCTCATCGTGCAAACCACCGAGCGCGCCCGCATCCTGGAGTTGCTCGATGACTACGCCCGGCGGATTTACGCGGATTTTCACGCGTCGGCACCCGTGGGCGCGAAGACGACGCATTGAGCCGTACCCGTACCACCGACATTCCTGCCGGTGCCGTTTCGGGATGAGATTGTATTCCTCGATAAAAACAAAGCCTGTAAACTCTCCACTCCCATGCGCCGACGAACGTTTCTAAAAAGCACTCCCCTCCTGCTGTCCGTCCCAACCTGGCGCGTTTCTCCGGCGATGGCCCTGACCGGTACGCTGCAAACCGTCACCGGTTCCGTACAGGCCGATCAATTGGGCATTTGCCTGCCGCACGAGCACTTATTTTCCAGTTTTGGGTTGGACGGCGTGGGGCTGACCGCCGAGGAAACCGAGACCATTTTTCAATCGGTGAATGCGTATTTACTAAAACTGAAGGGATTCGGTTGCACGACCATCATGGACTGCACAGCGGCGTATTTTGGTCGTAACCCCAAGTTACTGAAGCGATTGTCGGAGGCCAGCGGGATTCACATCCTTACGAATACGGGGATTTACGGTGCGGCTAACGACCGCTACGTCCCGCCTTTTGCCTACGACGAAACCGCCGACCAACTGGCGGCCCGCTGGGTGTCCGAATTTCGCGAAGGTATTCAGAATACGGATATCAAACCTGGCTTCCTGAAAATCGGTGTCGATCCCGCGCCGCTCTCTGAACTGGACCGCAAACTGGTGCAAGCCGCCTGCCGAACCCACCGGCAAAGCGGCCTGACCATTGCCTGCCACACCAGCGGCAACGACGGCCAGGCCGCTTTGGAAGAACTGGAGATTGTCAAAACCGAAGGCTTGAAACCCGAAGCCTGGATTTGGGTACACGCCCAAAATTGCGCCGATTCGTCCCTGCACCAACAGGTGGCGCAACAGGGTGGTTGGGTGTCGTTTGACGGCTTGCAGGCGGGCCAGGCCGACAAGCATCTGAAGTTGGTGCAGGCCATGAAAGAGGCCAGATTGTTGAACCGGGTGATGCTTTCGCACGATGGCAACTCGTTCCGCATCCGCAACACCGATACGATGCGCCCTTACGACCTGTTGTTTCAAACCTTTATTCCGATGCTCAAAAGGGCCGGATTTACAGAAACAGACATCCGGCAGATGACGGTGCTCAACCCCGCCGAAGCCTTCAGCATTCGGATCAGAACCGCTTAAACGCCTCGCATGAAAATAGAACCCGTGGCCTTCAACGTATCCGATCCGGTGGCGATGGCCGCCTGGTACGAGGCGCACCTCGGCATGAAGACCGTCAGGCGGCAGGAAGCCGCGCCCTTCACGCGTTTTCTGTTTTCTGGCCGACGAAAGCGAGAGCGTGTTGATCGAGATTTACAACAACCCGGCCGACCAGGTTCCGGCCTACGGGTCCATGAATCCGCTCCTGCTTCATCTGGCGTTTGTATCGGCACAGCCGGATGTTCAAAAAGTCGCGCTGCTCTCAGCGGGAGCCACGTTTGTGGAGGAAGTCCACTAGGCCGACGGCTCCCATCTGGTGATGCTACGCGACCCCTGGGGACTGGCGATTCAACTTTGCAAACGAGGCACGCCGATGTTGTGAACTGGTTTGTTTCACCCGTTCAGCGGCACAACTGGTTGTAGGCATCGACCATGTCGCCAAACTGATTCCAGTCGCGGCGGGTATCGACGGGATATTCGCGAATGAAATCGGCCCATCTCCCGCAAGCCTGCTTTTTTTAGTTTCAAATAATTTCACGACAAACCATCTTGGAAAAAACAGCCCTGCAAAATGCCGTTTTCCGGGTATCGCCCCTCTCCGAGGACGAGTGGAACGCCTTTGCCGCCTGCTGGCACTCCGTCAGTTACAAGCGAAAGGCCGTCCTGACGAGCGCCGGGGAAGTGGAGCATTACGTGTATTTTGTGCTGGAAGGCGTACAACGCGCTTTTTATCTGGACGAAAAACACGAAGCCACGCTGGTGTTTTCGTACACGGGTTCGTTTTCGGGCGTGGTCGATTCGTTTCAATTACAAAAACCTTCGCGCTACTACCTCGAAACCCTCACAACCAGTCGATTCCTGCGATTGGCCTACCCTGATTTTGCCCGACTCACTAATCAGTTTCCCGCCGTTGAACGCTGGGTGCGGCTGGCCACGGCCCAGGCATTGGCGGGGGTTCTGGAGCGGCAAATCGAACTGATGACGTGTAGTGCCGAAGAGAAATTCCGGATTCTGCTTACCCGCAGTCCGCACGTGCTGCAACTGATTCCGCACAAATACCTGGCGTCCTACCTGGGCCTGGACCCGGCTACGTTCAGCAAACTCCTGAAATCCGTCCGATTGTGAATTAGAATAAGTCATTTGAAAATCTTGGCCTGCGTCAAGATTTTCCAGTTTACCCCAGTATAGTTTTGTGCCGTAAATCAAATCAACATGGTCCATTTCGATAGTCAGGCGTTGCTACGGCAACTTGAAGAAAACGTATTAATCCTGGGTAAAACGGTTGAACAAGAGTTTAGCGCCTTGTCCGATGCCTATTTATTGCAACCGCCAACCCCGGCGCAATGGAGCATCGCACAATGCCTGGAACACTTGAACAGCTACGGGCACTACTACCTGCCGATGCTGAAAAAAGCGACTGAGCGGGGAGAAACAGCGCGAATGCCCGCCCAGAACGTATTCAAAAGTGGCTGGTTGGGCAATTATTTTGCGAAATCCATGCAGCCCAAAGCCGATGGAGCCATTGGCCTTAAAATGCAGGCCGTCAAAAACCACCGGCCAGTTATGCATCTGGATGCCCAGGCGGTGCTGGCTGAATTTCTTAACCAGCAACGACAGTTGGTTGACTTGCTACGACGAGCGCAACGGGTGAACATTGGTCAGTTGCGCGTACCCATTTCAATCGCCCGATGGATTACGCTCTCGGTGGGCGATACTTTCCGGTTTTTGATTGCGCACCAGCAGCGGCACGTGTTGCAGGCGCAACGAGCCAATGCCGCCCTTGCGTCTGCTTCACCCGTCGAGCGGGCAGTTGGATAGACAAAAAAGCCGCTGAAGTCTTTTTATTCTCTACGAATGACCTCCGCGCGGAGGTCATTTTTTGTGCTTAACCTAAACCCATTGGTTTGTATCTATTCAACCGCCATTTTTGCGCAAAAACTTTGATTATGGAATACAGACAATTGGGAGAAACTGATTTGCACGTGTCCGTCATTACGTTTGGGGCCTGGGCGGCGGGGGGCTGGATGTGGGGCGGTACCGAACGAAAAGACGCCCTCGACGCCATCCGGGTTTCGCACGATTTGGGCGTGACCTCCATCGACACAGCGCCGGTATACGGGCAGGGGGCCAGCGAGGAAATCGTGGGCGAGGCCATCAAAGACCTACCCCGCGACAAAGTCCAGATTCTCACCAAATACGGGATGCGCTGGGATTTAACCAAAGGCACGTTGTCGATGAATAGCAAAAACAACGCCGGGGAGGACATCGCCATTTACCGGTACGCGGGCAAAGAAAGCGTCATCAACGAATGCGAAGATAGCCTGCGCCTACTGGGTACCGACTACATCGACCTGTACCAGATTCACTGGCCCGACAAAACCACGCCCGTTGATGAGACGATGGAAGCCGTGTTGCGGTTGATGGAACAAGGGAAAATCCGGCAGGCGGGCGTCTGCAACTACAACGCCGAGCAGATGCGCGAGGCGGAGAAAACCATCAAACTGGCCTCCAATCAAGTGCCGTTCAGCATGGTGAATCGGGGCATCGAAGCGGACGTCGTGCCGTACTGCCTCGAAACCAACAAGGCAATTCTGGCCTACAGCCCGCTGGAAAGGGGTTTGCTGACGGGAAAAATAAAGCCGGGTCACCAGTTTGCCGAAGGCGACCACCGGGGCGGTTACCGGTTTTTCAAGGATGAAAACATTGCCCGGACGGATGCGTTTCTGGAAAAAATCAGACCCCTCGCCGAGAGCAAATACGCGACGTTGGGGCAACTCGTTCTGCGCTGGACCATTCAACAACCCGGCATTACCATCGCGCTCGTCGGTGCCCGCGACGCCGAACAAGCCGCGCAGAACGCCAAGGCCCTTGAGGTGAAGTTATCCGCCGAAGAAATGGCTTTTATCGACCAGCAGTTGGAAGCGGTGGAATTGGTGTGAGGGGTTTTTATTCCCGGTTCGTCCGCGTCGCAGACTTTCCACCTTTGAGATTGATAATTCAGGCGGAGGCCTTTTGTCATCCCTCCTACGTCGGAATTGTAAATCCCCTTGTCCATCGCTAACGCGGATTCGCAACCGAATCAATTAGTCATGGGCGATGATTTCATCGTTGGTCAACTCAATCAAATTGTAGGAATTAAACAGACGGATAATTTCGTGAAAGTTTTTGCAAAATAAGTCTAAACGCTGACGGTTCTTCAGGTTGCCTGCCGTGATGAGAAGCAATTTCGCGGGTTGTTTCTGCAACAAATAGCTATCGTGAAAATCTGAATCTTTGGTAATAACAATTCGATTTTAGCTATCGGCTACCTGCCTGATGTAGTGATCTTCGGTTTCGTCCCGGTCGGGCAGGTCGTCGGTATGTTTGGTATCAAAGCCCCTCTCCGACAACCAGATAGCCAGCAATGGTGGTAGTTGAGCATCTACCAGGAATTTCATACCAATACTTTCTGAATACTTTTGACGCGGGCTAATTTGGCAGCATATGCCAGACAAGCCAGAATATCAGCTTCTTCCAGCGTAGGGTAATCGGCTAAAATTTCCGCGTGGGTCATCCCCGAAGCCAGCAAGTCCAGAATCAGTTCGACGGGGTAGCGTTTGTTCCGGATCGTCGGCTTGCCATGACAAACATTTGGGTTCAGGGTGATGCGCGTGAGCAGGTTATCCATGCTTCTTTGGGTTTTAAGCAAGTTATCGTTTTAGGGTGGCTAATCAAAGCTAAAGCCATCACACGCAACCAGGAGTTATTTATTCTCATCTTTACCCGCAGTCGCTTGCCTCTGGCGAGTGACTGCGCTTCGCGAGCTACTGCGGGGGCAGCGGCACATCAACCTTTTCCAGCAGTCGATGACGACGGATAACTTCGTTTAGCCGTTGAGCTACTTTTCGGTGACCTTCTGGAATGATATGGTTGTCGAACGCAAAATAATCAGCGGACCTGAGCACGTCCGACATATCGGCTAAATACACGCCCGGCATCGGGTTAGCTTTCAAGTGAGATTCGAAGTCCCGAATAATTTCCGGCCCGGTGCCGACCGCTTCGATGTGAGTGACAAGCACGGGGCCCCGGTAATACCGCCGCAAGTGCCTCAGGATTTGAAAGAAAATGTCCGTGGGCGTCGCTTCGGCAGCTACTGACGCAGCGGATGTCGCCGCTACGTGAGCTGCCCGCCGAGCAGTCCAGGCACGCTCCCAAGGCATTACAACCGTGCGCAACGCTGAATACAGGAACTTGAAGGGAAAATACTGACCCGTTACGTCGTTGTAGCGGACGTACCGATCATACACCTCCCGCCCGGATGATAGCAAGTGAAAATTGGCCTGCTGATACATCTTGTTTTCGTAATCATCGTTGGCGCAGTACTGTACTATTAGCAGGCGGCACGAATCGAGGTCGAGGCGTTTAAGCAATTCAGTTTCGCGCGCCGTGCCAAATGACGACATTCCCGCGTTGAGGGTTTTACAGGCCAGTAAGCGTTCGAGTTGCGAGGTAAAACAGGCCGTATCGTCCACCCCCCACCCCACCGTGAACGAATCGCCAAGGAATACCACCGACGGGTCCCGGAGTGAAGCTTCGTCGTCGCGCAGGCCCGCGCTATTGGCGTCGATTTTCGTAGTGAACTCCCAGCCTTTATACGTCCCCGCCCGCAGGTTGGGCCGCAAGGTATAGAACAGTTCGGGGTCGTACTGGCTGAGTGACTGGTCGTACTGAAAAATATTTCGATGCCAATCATCCGCCATGTTGCGCATAAAAGCAAAACCAGGGGCGCTATAGCGCCGCCCTTGCACGAGTCGATTTGCGTAGAGCCAGGCACCCGCTTCGACCACTATAAAGACGCCCAATAGCCCCCAAACTCGCACTCCCAACACGCGGCTGAACCACGTTGATAGCCAGATGACGCTGAACAGCACGAGTGCTTTAAACACCCAAACCATAGCGGAGTGATGCAAAAACCAATCGAGGTGAAACACGATTAGGGCAACGACGAGAACGAGAGCCAATAGCTCAACCAGCCGACCTTGCGAGCGAATCATAAGCAGGAAAACAAAAGATAGATGCATCTCCACGCTCCATCGATATTTCACACCAATGGGCTAATCATCCGCCCGGTGGCTCCAAACTCAATAGCCGTGAATTGTACTTCTTATAGGTCGGAAAGAAAGATGGAGCGCAAAACGCCCACTAAATGCTGATTCTACTTGTCATGAAAAGCTATAAATCTGCTTTCCGCAGTCGCTTGCCTCTGGCGAGTGACTGTGCTTCGCGAGCTACTACGGGGGAATTAATTGGAATCATACAGGTTATTTTTTGTCCTTATTCTGTGCATAATTCTTATCAGATTACTTGGGCCTTCTATATTCAAATGGTCAAAAGTCACAATTTCAGGCCAATCGCTATCTTTCGTTTTATTTCTCCAATCATAAATTTCGCTCATAAATTTTTTGTCTAAACGAAGGTATTTTCTTAGTAACATTGCTTGTTCTGACAGCAAATACATCCCATAGAAAGTATTAAAAGCTAAATAGTAACGATGATAATGTTTATATGAAAAAGTTATCTCACTGAGTTTTTGAGATTTATCTAAATCTCCCCAACCCATTTTTAGTAAGACGTCCGTTCTAAAATGCACCACACTTGAAGTAGCAAAATATAAATAATCATAGAGCTCTTTATATCCAGTTTCAATAGCCATTTGGGCTGCCGAAGGTAAGTCGTAGTGACCACTTTGACGCGCTTTATTCTTGTTGAATGATTTTTCTTCAACAAATTTGACCTTTTCGGCACCTAATAATTTTTCTGCATCAGGTATAATTTGACCAGGATTAAATTTTTGAAGAAAATTTTGTTGAACAACAATACTTTTGTGTAAATAAAAATTGGTTAAGTATCTTAGATGAGTGTTTCTTTCTTTAACATTTATTTTAAGTAGGTATTTAATAGAGATTAAATCTTCACAAATGCTTCTTAAAGAGGACATTCTGAAAAAAGATGTAGCATGATCGTCATTAAATGCATTGTAATGATTAAAATCAAAACATTTAACAAATGCTGCAGTAATTATTGCCCTTAATTCTATTCGATTCGTCAATTCATACCTTCTCAATTCATCAATACTATCAGTAAGTGATGCGTAGAGTTTCTGATAGTGCTCTAAGTATTCCAGTTTTTCCATAATATAAATTCTATTTTACTATAAATAGTATACTCTAACTTTTTACAAGTTTAGTGAATTGTTACTTATTTGTATTCATTTTACCATTTTGCAAATAACACCCACCTTCAATCACCTGCACTACCTCTTCAAATCCCGATACCCAATCAACTGAATTCCCTTCGCTTTGATGAGTTCCCGGATGCGTGGGCTTGTCCAGGCGTCGGTGACGCCCTGCCGGTCGAGGGCCACCTGCTCGTAGCCGATGTGATGAATGGCCCGCAGTTCGGGCGTGTCGAGGCCGGGATGATCCACGAACAGGTAGGTTTTGCCCGCTTCCAGGCTTTCGAGCAATTTAAGCATACTTTCTATTTTCTCCGCCGGGGTCGCGTGGGCACCGGGGTAGCCAATGTTTGTGACGCCTAAGTCGCTGGGAATGATGTCGATGTGGTATTCCTTCGCCAGCTTCCGAACCATTGCTTTTACGTCGCTGCCCATGTCGGCGCAGCCCATGTGGCCCGAAAAATGGCTGATGCGCGGGATGTATTTCAGGGCCAGTTCAATCTGCGCACGAAACTCCTTTTCCACGTCGGCCAGTTGCCAGTCGTTCTCCACCACCGAGCGTTTGGGGTAGTTTTTGTTGGGATAAATCATGGGATAAAAATACCCGTCGGCATCGCGCAGGCTGGGGCAATCCGATACGGGCCGCCATTTTATATTGTCCCACTCGCTGCTGAGGGCCAGGTGAATACCCACGTCCACGCCGGGATTTTCGGCCAGCATCTTCACGGCTTCCGGAAACCAGGGCGAGGGCACGATGACCTCGATGGAAGTCTCAATGCCTTCCTTGAAACACTTTACCAACGCCTCGTTGCCCGAGTGGGAATAGCCCATGTCGTCGCCCCGAACGATGAGCCGGGGCGGAGCAGTTTGGGCGAAAGCACTGTGGCTGAGCAGGATGAAGAGTACCGGGATTAGCTTTTCCATAAATTAATCTTGGTTAACAGAAGCCTACATTCACCACAAACTACGCCCGGCAAATCGGGCGATCAGCCTGTTTTCCCTACCGATACGCCTCCCACCAACGCGTTGCGGGAACTGGCCCGCCGAGCACGGTTAATTCGCCGATGCGGGGCGTCGCCACGGCGGTACCCAGTTGGGCGGCTTTCCGGGTCAGGCGTTCGATGGGGTCGGTCCAGGTGTGTAGCGCCAGGTTAAACTTCCCCCAGTGAATCGGAATCAGCAATTTCCCCTTGACGTCGAGTTGCGCCTGCGCCGTTTGTTCGGGCATCATGTGGATGCTGATCCAATCCTGGTTGTAGGCGCCGCATTCGAGCAGGGCGATGTCGAAAGGGCCGTACTTATCGCCGATGGTTTTGAAACCAGAATAGTACCCGGAATCGCCGCCGTAGTACACTCGCCGTTGGGTGCCTTGCAGTACCCAGGAACTCCACAGCGTGGTGTTTCGGTTGGTGAGGCCCCGGCCCGAAAAGTGCCGGGCGGGCGTACACACCAGCTTCAGGTCGTCGAGCCGGGCCGTTTCCCACCAATCGAGTTCGGTGATGTGTTCGGGCGAAATCCCCCATTTTTCCAAATGCACCCCCACGCCCAGCGGCACAAAAAACCGGCTGACTTTGCCCTTCAACTGGAGGAATGTTTCGTAGTCGAGGTGGTCGTAATGGTCGTGCGAGAGGATGACGGCGTCGAGTTTTGGTAAATCCTCCAACCGGATGTGGTGATCGAACGGGAATCGTTTGGGACCAAAAAACGACACCATCGAGGGGCGTTCGCCAAAAACCGGGTCGGTCAGCAACGTCTTGCCCTGAATTCGGATGAGTACCGACGAATGCCCAAACCAACTCACCGCGACCTCATCGGGTTGCCCCGTTCCCTCAAACCGTTTTGCGTCGAACGGCGCCGTCTGGATCGTGTCTTTGGGTTCGTTAATCGCACCTTTGCTGAGCATTTCCCAGCTTACGTTCACGGTTTTGCCGAAGGACATGGCGATGCTGGTTTCAACCAGATTCTGGAACTTGCCCTCTTTGTAATTGGGCGAAGCCTGCATCCGTTTGAGTCGTGGTCCGGTGGCGGCGGAACCGATTTGCGGGGCCAGATTCACAAAAGCTACAACCGTCAGCGCGATCAGAACGACAAGGGAAAGCAAGACGAGAAGGCTAATTTTTAAACTCTTTTTCATGGGTGGGGCCGAATCGGGCACGTCGAATTTACTGCTACAGGATTGTTTGCCAACTTTGGCAAAGTTCTCAAACTTTGCCAGAGTTCTGAAACTTTGCCAGAGTTCAACGTTCAATCGTATGGCCCCGGAATCACCCCGCAAAATCATTCACGTCGACATGGACGCGTTTTACGCCTCGGTCGAACAACGCGACAACCCCAGTTTGCGCGGCAAACCCGTGGCCGTGGGTGGTTCGCGGGAGCGGGGCGTGGTGGCAGCGGCGAGTTACGAAGCGCGGAAGTTTGGCGTTCGGTCGGCGATGGCCTCGGTGGTGGCCTTGAGAAAGTGCCCGGCCTTGCTGTTTACCCGGCCCCGGTTCGACGTGTACAAGGCAGTTTCGGCCCAAATCCGGGAAATCTTCGCTGAGTACACCCCGCTCATCGAGCCGCTTTCGCTCGATGAAGCCTACCTCGACGTCACCGAAAATCGCCAGGGCATCGCCTCGGCCACGGAGATCGCCCGGCAAATCAAGGCGGCGATTCGGGAACAAACGCAGCTAACGGCCTCGGCGGGGGTATCGTACAATAAGTTTCTGGCAAAACTGGCCTCGGACTACAACAAACCCGACGGGTTGTACGTCATCCGGCCCGGTCAGGGGCTGGCTTTTGTGGAAAGCCTGGAGGTTGGTCAATTTCACGGCATCGGGAAAGTGACCGCCGAAAAGATGAATAAACTGGGGATTTTTGCCGGAATCGACTTGCGCGAGCAAACGGAGGATTTTCTGCGAACTCATTTTGGCAAAGCGGGTAGCTATTATTTCCACATTGCCCGGGCCGTGGATGAGCGTCCCGTTAACCCCGACCGGATTCGCAAATCGGTCGGTTCGGAAAACACCTTAGACCGCGATCTGGACACGCGGGCGGAACTCGAAGCGGGCCTGCTGCCCCTCCTCGACGACGTGTGGAACTACTCCGGGCGTACCCGAATTTACGGACGCACCGTTACGCTGAAGGTAAAATATGGGGATTTTCAGCAAATCACCCGCAGCCGCACGACCTTTTCCCCCATCGTGGATAAGCCGTTTTTCGACAAAATCACCTTCGATTTATTGGAGCAATTGCTTCCGGTGCCCAAGGGCGTGCGATTGCTGGGCGTTTCGCTGTCTAACCTCGAACCCGCCGATGAGGTGGAAGGTCGGCAGTTGACATTGAGTTTTTAGGGCCATTCGATTAAGGTTTGAGGGTTTGAAAAGGTTTGAGGGTTTGATGGCGGTAGTTGACACTGAGTTTTTAGTGCTGGTTTTCAACAAAAAAGGAACTGCCGTGTTGCAGTTCCTTTTTTGTTGAATGGCCTTCTAAATTCTAAAAGCGAATCAAGATCTGGAATTGACAACCAGGCCATCCGCGCCTTAAACCCCTAAATCCCCTGAAGGGGATTTAGGGGTTTTCGCCATCTCTTGATTCACATTCTCACTTAAACTGTTGAATGGTGTAGTCCCTGGCTTGCAACAGACCGGGATTCATAGCCGCCGCCGCCGCGCCTACTTCGCCGATTCGGGCATTGAGTGTGTATATTTTCCCGCCAACCTCCACGTTGGTCGTCGCCTGATCGTACCCAATTCTGTCGGTTTTGATGATGCTTGCCGTTTGCCAATTATCCAAACTCCGCAACCGCGATACTTGGGTTCGGCCATGCACCACGTATAGATCCGTCACGAAAAGCGTCATGCCATCGGCCCCGGACAAGGTGCCAAAACCCGTTATTTCGGTGATGACATTGTTACTCAAATTGACCTTGAAGAGCTTTCCCTCGTTACTTTTCGCGACGATCAAATAGCCATCCGGGTGATACACGATGCCATTGAGGTTGAAACCCGAGCCAGAAAAACGAGGGTCGTTGACCAGAATACTGGCCTGCCCATCGCTAGTCACTTTGTAGATCACCGGCGAAACCGAATCCGTAATGTAAGCATTGCCCTGGGCATCGACCGCCACGTCGTTCGCGAAATGGGGTTGATTGGGCAACAGGGCGTCCAGGTTTACCCGACGCACCAACTGCCTGGTCGTTACGTTGAAAATAAGCAGTTCCGCCGTTTTCAGCATCGTAGCTGGGGAACTCCTCACCGATAACCCCTGGTCGCTATTGCACACGTACAGCAGTCCGTTGCGCTCTTTGATGCCAATGGCGGCAATCAGGAGGGTCCGTCACCAAGTCTTCGTACTTCCCGCTGGGGTTTACGGTGCCTACTTTACCCTGCGTAATCGAACTCACCAGAAAACGACCGAGTTGGGGCGAAAACGCGATGCCTTCTGGGTAGAGTCGCTCGGATACAAACGCAATTCGCTCCCGTAAGGTTGGGTTTGGAATTTCGTGGTCGGTGCAGGCGGTCACGCCAAAAAGTGCGGCCAAAAGCCACGCCGTTGAACGCAGGGTAATTTTCATGAAAATTGGATTGGTTGGTTGATGAATACTATTTGAACGCCAAAAAATGAACGCTGAAACGTCATTCAAAAAGTTTGTACCGCGCTTATCTGGCCGACCTGAAGGGGGGCAATCGGGCAAGACTCGCCCATTGGTGACGCGAAAAGTCCACAAAAACCGACCCGGCTCAACGCACGCTACGGATCGTGGCAGAGCGCATTCAAACCAAAAAAGGGGCCGAAGCCCCTTTTTTTCTCTACGCTGTAAGTTCATAAAAGTTGTCTGAAAATCATGTCGGCGTACCCCCATTTGCCGTTTCGTAAAGCCCCCTTCAGGGGGTTGGGGGTACGCCGACATGATTTTCAGATAGTCTTTTACTTTACTTATGCTCCCGTTTGTAATGATCCGCCAGCGCATCATCCCCAAAATCGTTGGTCAGGTCGCGCACGACGGTGTGTACGTGGTTGGCGTTGTTTTGGGTATTGTCGTACTCGATCAGAATCGTTGGGCCGTGGATCCGGTAGTAGTGGCCCTTGCCAACGCCCATTTCGGGTTGGCGATTGCCCGCCCAGGCAAACCGAATGTTGTCGAGGCCGTTTAGTTTCAACCGATCCATCTGCTGGTTGGCCAGCGTGATGGGGTATTTGCCGAGGTATTCCTGCAAAAGCGCCATGAATGCTTTTTTCTGCGGGGCCGTCATTTCCGCCACCGTCAACCCTTCCTGTTTTTCGAGCGAAGCCTTACGGCTGTTGGCCGTGAAGATTTCGTTGGGCGATGTTTCCGCAATCACGGTCTTCTTGAGTTGGGTTTCATCCAGTAGATTCAAAAGTTGAAACCCCAGTTCCGTTTCGCCCTTGAGCACCTGTTTGCCCTTTTGGGGTACGTCGGCCAGCACCGTGCCCGGATTGCTTCCCATGAACGTGGGCGTCATGGAAATAACCTTATTTTCGATGGATGAAAAATGCAGCGACAAGTGGTGCCCATCCACGCGCCAGCCCCAGGGCTTAGCACTGGCCGGGTCACCAAAGACGGTAAACGAATAGTTTTCGGGATCGCGGCGGGTATCGTTGGGGGGGCGGCTTTCGACCACGCGCAGCACGTTTTCAAGATCGAATATGGCTGCTGCTTCGGCGTAACCCTCGTCGCTGAGCCCCGTGTGGAGCAAGGCCAGTGCCGCCTGCCGCTGGGCGTCGTTCATGCGTTTGAGAGGTAAACCCTTGCGCTCGCGGGGAATGTAATGCCAGTCGAAACGCTCGGCATTGTCGAAGGCAAACGTAGCTTGCTGGCGTTGCCCCTCGTCAAGCGATTTTACAAAGGTTTGCGCAGCCTGGCGCATGGCGGGGGCGTTGGGCTGCTGGGCCAGTGCAAACGTACTGAGCAGCAACAGGTTCAGGAGGAGGCAAGAAAAATTTTTCATGAAGGTTTCAGAATGGTTACCCCAAAGTAAAGGAAAGTAAAGGGCTTGTTCTACTCAGCGTTTTATTTTTCCCGGATAAACTGCTATCATTACCCATTCCCCACCTTTTTGTTAAATCCGATGAAATCTCCCCGGTATGCCTGGTACGTGGTCACGGTGTTGATGCTGGCCTATGTATCGTCGTTTGTGGATCGGCAAATTCTGGCCCTGCTCGTCAAACCCATCAAGCGCGATTTCGGCCTCAGCGACACCCAGATGAGCCTGCTCATGGGCCTGAGTTTCGCGGTGTTCTATACCTTGCTGGGTATTCCCATCGGGCGGCTGGCCGATACCCGCAACCGTCGGGGGATTATTACTGTGGGCATTACCCTCTGGAGCCTGATGACGGCGCTGTGTGGATTGACCAATACATACATTCAACTATTTCTGGCCCGAATGGGCGTCGGGGTGGGCGAGGCGGCCCTAACCCCGGCGGCCTACTCGATGATCAGCGACTATTTTCCCAAAGAGCGCCTCTCTTTTGCGCTGAGTGTGTACTCGATGGGTATTTACATTGGTTCGGGGCTGTCGCTCGTCATTGCCGGGCTGTCGCTCCAACTCGTCTCGGTGCAGGAAGTCTGGACGTTGCCGTTGGTGGGCACTATTTTTCCCTGGCAATTGGTCTTTTTCGTCGTGGGCCTACCGGGTTTGCTCATTGCGTTGTTGATCCGGCTGACGGTGCGCGAACCGGAGCGAAAAGAACTCGACGTCCACGCCGGGCAGGGAGTCGAAGTCGTTAGTTTTGGGGAGGTGAGGCGGTACATTGGTGCCAACCTGAACAGTTTTCTTTCGATTTCGCTGGGTATGGCCTTCATTGCCATGGCTGGGTATGGGGCTACGGCCTGGGTTCCCTCGGCGTTTGAGCGGGTATTTGGCTGGAGCCAGGCCAAAACGGGTCTGAGCTACGGACTGTTAATCACGATCTTCTCGACGGCGGGTATCATCACCGGGGGCCGACTCGGCGACCGCTACCGGCGGCAAGGCCGAACCGACGCGCCTTTGCGCGTGGGGATGATTGCGGGCCTGGGCCTGCTGCTGAGTGCCCCGCTGTTTGCGTTCATGCCCACCGCCGAACTGGCTCTGATTAGTCTGATTCCCACGGCGTTTTTCATTAGTTTCGCGCAGGGTGCGGCGGCGGCGGGTATTCAGCAAATGATGCCCAACCGGATGCGGGGGCTGGCTTCGGCGGTGTTTTTCTTCATCCTCAACCTCATCGCGCTGGGCTTCGGCCCAACCGCCGTTGCTTTACTGACCGACTACGTGTTTCAGGACGAAAAACTGGTGCGCTACTCGATTATGGTCGTGTGCGCCACGGGCGGGGGATTGGCGTTTTTGAGTCAGTATTTGGGGCGGGCTGCGTATCGGAGAAGTCTGAACTATTTGGAAACCTATCAGCGACCTTCCCGGCAGACGCCGGAGGAAAGGGTTGCTGAAGAGTGACTTTATCTGACACCGTAGGATAAGACCCTTGCTGCAACCGCTTAAGTTCGCCAACGTATGCCCCGTATCGTTTTTCTTTTCTGCCTTTTCTCCGTTAGCCTGGTTCAGGCCCAGTTGCCCATTGCGGCCAAAGTGGCTCCCTACCAAGGCAAACCCAGCATTTTTCTTAATGACACGCCCGTCACGCCTATGATTTATGCCATGACCGACAGCCCAGGCGGGCGCTGGAGTTGGGAAGAGTACCCCCAGCGACACCTGAAGCAGTTCACCCAGGCGGGCTTCAATCTGTTTATGGTCAGCATTTGGTTTCAGGACATCTGGCGCCCGGACGGCCGTTTCAACATGGACCTCGTCCGGCGGCAAATGCGCGGCGTCCTCGATGCTAATCCCAATGCAGCTATTATTATCCGGCTGCACATCAACGCGCCTTTTTGGTGGAATACTGCCAATCCCGACGAATGCACCCGCTACGCCGACGGCCCCTGGCTACGCGACACCACCTACTGGGAGGCCCGGCGGTACATCGAAGAAGATATCCGCCGGTTGAAAATTCACAGTCTGGCTTCAGAAAAGTGGAAGACAGAAACGACCCAAAAGCTCACGCAGTTTTGCCAGGAATTATCGGCCTTATCCGAAGGCAATGCCGTGGTCGGCATTCATCCCTGCGACGGCGTGTCGCATGAATGGCACTACTGGGGTTTTATTGACCATGAACCGGATACGAGTCAACCGATGACGGTTTATTTTCAGAACTGGTTGAAAACCAAATATAAAACCGAAGCTGCCCTGCGCGTGGCCTGGAACAACCCGGCGGCAGGTTTCACAACGCTTACCGTGCCCGACACGGCCGAACGCAATCACTTCACCGATGGCCTGTTTCGTGATCCGGCAGTTGGTCGCCGGGTTATGGACTACTTCGAGGCCCAGCACCAGGTGGTGGCCGACGATATTATTCATTTTTGCCGAACCATCAAGGAAAACTGGACCCGGCCCATCCTTACCGGCGTGTTTTACGGGTATTACTTTATGCTGTTCAGTCGACAGGTGACGGGCGGGCACCTCAAAATCGATCAAGTATTGCGATCGCCGTATGTCGATTACCTCTCAGCCCCGCAATCGTACTGGGGCGGCGCGCGTAACCTGGGTGGCAGCGGACAATCGCGCGGACTCTCGGCAGCGGCGCGGCTCCACGGCAAGCTATTTCTCGACGAAATGGACGATGGCACCGCGCTCGGTCATCCGTACGACAAAGCCTGGAAAAGCACGATTCCACTGGACCTCATCAAACTCACCCGCAATACGGCTCAACCCCTGGCGCGGGGAGCCGGGTTGTGGTATTATGATTTCGGCCCGAATTTCCAGGGCGGCTGGTGGGATCATCCCCAACTGATGCAACGAATTACGGCGTTGAAAACCCTGTACGACACCCATTACGCCGCACCGCTCAACCACCCGGCCGACGTGTTGGTCGTGTACGATACTGACCATTATTACGCCTACAAAAATCGCTGGAATCCCCTCTCCGAGAACAGTCTCGACGACTTTTCCACCGACTTGTACCGCAGTGGGGCGGCCTTTGATGAAGTCTATTTATCGGACTTAAAAGGTCTTGACATTGGGAAATATAAAGTCGTCGTTTTCGCCAACACCTGGCGCATAGATGAACTGACGAAAGCCTTCATCCAAAAAAAAGTAGCCAGGGACGGGCGACACCTCGTCTGGAATTACCTGCCGGGCTACACCAATGGGCAACGCAACGACCTCGCGATGGTTAGTCAACTGACCGGAATCAAAGTAGCGCCTTTTGCCCTACCGACTACGCCAAAAATTACGCTAACCGCCCCGGACTGGCCCGCCGTTTCATTCGCCCTGAAAAAAGGCACCGTGCAGCCCCTGGCCCAACTCCGCGACCCCAAAGCCGCGACCCTCGCCGTGTACGAGGGCACCAACGCCGTGGCGCTGACGATGAAGAAGGAGAAAACCTTCACTACCTATTTTTGCACCTTGCCCCTGCGCGCCCCCGAACTCTGGCGGGCCATTTTTAGCCGGGCGGGAGTACACCTGTACGTCGAAACGAACGATGTCATCCATGCCGGGGGTGGCCTGCTGACGCTTCACACCAAAACCGGAGGGCCAAAACACGTTCGGTTGGGCAATGGGAAGTCAGTTGAATTAAACCTGCCCGACGGAGCAGCCACGGTGGTTCTCGATGCCGCAACGGGAGCAGTACTCATGCAGTAAGGGCCTATCGGGGGAAGTTGGTTTTTGCGTACTTTTATCAATGGAAATTAAAAACAGCCGCCCAAAAACAAGCAGTAACAAAAAACCGGACACCCGTCTGACCGTCACGGAAGAGGCCGAATTAATGGCGTTTTTGCTGGCCAAACTGCCCCACAAAAGCCGGAACAACATCAAAACTCTCCTGCGGGATAAGCAAATATTCGTTGATGATCAGGTTGTTACGCAGTACAACCATCCTCTGAAGCCGGATCAAAAAGTTAACGTCCGCTGGGATAAACCGCCCGAAGAACAGCACTACCGGGGGCTGAGCATTGTCTTTGAAGACGACTATTTGATTGTTATCAACAAGCAGGAGGGCCTGCTGTCCATTGCCACGACGAAGGAGAAAATCCACACCGCTTACAGCATTTTGAGCGATCATATCAAAAAGCAGGACCCAAAAAACAGGCTCTTCATCGTGCATCGCCTCGACCGCGAAACGTCCGGCCTGATGCTGTTTGCCAAAAGCGAACGAATCCAGAAACTTCTCCAGGAATCGTGGGGCACGACGACGAAAGAACGCACCTATCTGGCCGTGACCGAAGGCCCCGTGGAAAGACCGGAGGGCGTGATCTCGTCGTATCTTCACGAAAGCAAAGCCCTGATTGTGTACTCGGATCAAAATTCGTACAACGGACAGCGGGCAATCACCCATTACGAAACGCTCAAAAGTAACGGGTACTATTCGCTGTTGAAAGTGAGCCTGGAAACCGGGCGTAAAAATCAGGTACGGGTCCACATGCAGGACATCGGGCACCCCATCGTGGGCGATGCCAAATACGGCGCGACCATCGACCCGATTGGCCGGTTGGGCCTTCACGCCTGGGTGTTGGCGTTTGCTCACCCGGTGACCAGGGAGCAACTTCGCTTTGAAACGCCGATCCCCGTGAAATTTTCAGGCTTATTCTGAACCGGTTCGTCCAAGGTGTTGAACGGCAAAAAGCCACCAGGGACGCCCAGTCCGGCGGGGGGGGGGGCGCGGGGGGGGCGCCCCCAGAATTTTTTTAAGACCACCAAAAAAA
>JAJAZB010000114.1 GCA_026785975.1 Cytophagaceae bacterium
AAATCTTGCCAGTGCGCCACAATCAGTATTACTCAACCCGGCCGCTACACGGTAGCGACCAAGTACGCCGATGGCTGCATCAGTACGGAAATAGCCATTACCATCACCCAAGGCACCAATTGTACGCCTACCCCGCCCACGACTCCACCGACCACACCGACCACACCACCGACTCCCCCCCCAAAGCCGCCGATTACCTCGCCGCCGACACCAACTCCAACCCCAACTCCGCCACCTTGCACTGCTCCGGTTTCCATCACCGTTGAGGGAGGAGCTACCAGTATCTGCCCGAATCAGACCTTAAACCTGCTGGCCATTGGTACGTCCTCGGCGATTACTCAAATCTGGAAGAAAGATGGAGAGGCCTTTAAATCTTGCCAGTGCGCCACAATCAGTATTACTCAACCCGGCCGCTACACGGTAGCGACCAGGTACGCTGATGGCTGTATCAGTGCGGAAGTAGCCATTACCATCACCCAAGGCACCAATTGTACGCCTACTCCGCCAACCACACCACCGACTCCCCCCCCAACGCCAACCACTCCAACGACTCCGCCCACGACACCGACGACGCCAACTCCTCCACCGGTCACTGGCCCTACGGCGGTGCTTTTTCCTAACCCGTCAACTACAGGAGTATACGTTTCGATCACAGACGGTTTACTTCTACAGCTAAAACTCTATAGTTTACAGGGTCAGTTGATCCGTCAGCAGAACGCTCCCCAATTGTCCTTAACTGATCTACCAGCAGGAATGTACCTAATTGAAATCCAGATCTTGAATGGGCAGATAATTCGTAAACGCCTGGTAAAACAGTAGTAAAAGAGCGTGTTCTTTCGCGTAGCCCGCTTGGGCACCTTGGGTGGATATAATGTCCGAGCCGATGACTTCCCACGTCTTGGCTTCTAACACCGGTGTCGATGTTCCAATGACCAGCGCTCCGGCCTGCTTAAAACGGGTCGGAGTCTCGGCGGCGATGATGCCAAACTGGAAGCTCATAACCGGCAGGGCAAGAGGCAGTGCGGAAGGAAGACATCAATGCTTGAGCCCCAGGTAAGAAGCGACAGGATTGGGTTGATTGACGACGAAAAGGTTATCGCTAAAAGTTCGGCGCGTCAATGAACGAATCCTTGCTCCGTTTTCTGCTATCGCCGCAGGCGAAAGAAGCGCGGCAGTAAACGAGCCCAAAGCGCCCACGTTGCCAACGGCGGCAGTAAACGGATTAATCTGAACCATGATTTCCAGTGAGCTTTCGAATAATCTCTTTCATTGGCCTTGGCGTATTCGGAGACCTGCCCGATGCAGGTCTTTTTTCGTACTTTTCCCGCCGTGGTCAACTTTTTGTATAGCTCCTCTCAGTCTATTTCATTCCAGAAACCATGACGACAGACTATCGCATTCTGGCGCACGCTCTACCCATCGAGGATGACCGAGGCACGATCGTTTTCTCACTCCATAAAGTGCATATAACTCATAACGGGGAGTTGCTATCTTATAACGCGGTTCCCTGGCACGGGGCAAGCCATTCGCCCCAGGAGGTAAAGCAGTGGGCCAGAATTCTGGCACAAGCCAGCGAAAAACCCATTTTGTGGGCCGACGACCGCGCCAACAAAAAACGCTTTCCCGCACTTTTTGAAACTTCTTTTTAGGGCTTTGCTAATGCCTGCAAGGCACTCAGGCGTACGCTAAAGTGAGGTATTATGGCTACAAAGTCGCGGCCGGAGCAATGGCCTTCCAACCGCCTTCGAGCAACGGCACCGACGCACACGCTGGCCCGCCGTTCGGGGCTTTGCCCGCAATTTTTACTTCGAGGATGTTGGCTGAAGAGCCGGGTTCCTGGTTGAGGAGTTGCCAGGTGATGCCTCGTAAACTAATCTTGGCGCGGCGAGTCCAGCAAGAATCGGTCTGCCCGGCAAGCGTACCCGAATTAAGATAAATAAACCTTGCCCCAGGCGTACCCTGAACAAACGGGCCGGTAAAATCGGGTTGCCCGGTCGCGTCGGTTTTTACCCCAACCGGTACCTCAAAAAGCAGCGTGTTTTCATCGGCTATCCGTGAATAATCGAGGGCTTTGTTCCCGCGTTGAACCGCGAAAGCAACGCCAACCGGCGGTTGGCGTACTACGATTCGCAGTTGCACCGTTCGTTCTGCTTTATTCATGGCCTTCATTTGTTGAACCTGTGCCCTCCGCACGTGCGATCGCATGGGCAGTCAGCCTTCGACGTCTACGCACTGTCCCCCAAAATTTTCTATAAATATATCTGATTAGTACAATCAGTTCTGTTCCTTTGCTTGGGTAGAATGTCTTGAACAGGAATGCATTCCCCTTAATTTCCCCCCTTGAAACCTACTCAGGTTGATACGCAACAAGAGCGCATACTCTGGCAACTGTTCAGAGCGGGGAATCACACGGCCTACGGAGAATTGGCCACCATGTATTACCGGAATCTGTACGATTACGGTCGGCGATACACGAAGGATCATGACTTGCTGAAGGATGCCATTCAGGAGGTTTTTCTGGAATTTTGGCGACGGCGGCAGGCGTTGCACGAGACTGATTCCATTAAATTTTACCTGTTCAAATCCTTTCGGAACCGGCTTTTTAAAGAACATCGTCGCCTGGCCTGGACGACGTCGGCGGATGAATTACCCGAGTCGGGTCTCGATGTTGAGTTTTCCCCTGAAACCCGAATCATTACGCAGGAAGTTGAAGAAGAGACCCAAAAGCGGATCAGGTTCATCATCAGTCAACTTCCTCAGCGTCAGCAGGAAGCCATTTACCTGAGATTCTTCGAGGATCTCGACAACGAGCAAATCGCTCAATTGCTGGGCATCAACCGCCAATCGGTGGCCAATCTGCTGCACAAGGCCCTCGGGCAGTTGAAACGCAATTGGTTTTTGCTTAGCGAGACGTTGTCATTTTTGCTTCTGACCCTCCTACCTTGAGGCGACAACGTTTCGGTACGGATTAGGCAATCCGTTTTACAAAAAATTCTTCTCGGGAGAGTATTCTGACCAGAGCCATGGATACTCCTTGTGTGGGTTTGCCAACTCTCCTCCTTTTCAATGAACAAGTACCTTGACTATCAGGCGGAAGATTTCGTCGTGGATGAATCATTTCAGCGTTGGGCCAGGGGCACAGCCCCCGAAGATCAATCGTTCTGGGAAGAATGGCTGCGCCAGAATCCCCAACGGCGGGGCGAAATTGAGCAGGCTAAAGATTTACTGAATTCCCTGCAAAAACGGCATACGCACATCACGGACGCTGAAATTGAGCGCGAAGTCGAAAAACTTTTAGTGCTTACGGCGGAAGTTCCGGTTCGGTCCCTGGATTCGGGTCGCCTCTTTTCCGACTGGCTGCGGATCGCGGCTTCGGTGTTGCTCTTGGTTGGGGCGGGCTGGGGGGTATGGCACTTGGCGGCTGAACCCGGACGTACAACCCGGACCGCCACCCTTCATTCGTACACTGACCTGGTCGGGAATAGTCCCGTTGCCCTGATCGAGCGCTTTAATCAGAGCGAAAAATTCTTGACGGTCAAGTTGCCGGACGGGAGCACGGTCCGGTTGGGCCAGGACAGCCGCCTGAGTTACCCGCCGGTGTTTGCTGCGGCCCGGCGCGAAGTGTACCTGACGGGCCGGGGCTATTTCAGCGTGACCAAGCGTCCTGAGCAGCCGTTTCTGGTGTACGCCAACGGACTGGTCACCAAAGTTTTGGGGACCAGTTTCACGATCAACGCGCCGGAAGAAGCACCCAATGTGGTGGTGTCGGTGCATACGGGCCGGGTGTCGGTGTATCCGCTGTACGCCAGGGGCCGGGCAGCAAGCCAGGGATTCAGGCCCAACGCCTTGTTTCTGACGCCCAACCAACAAGCCTTTTTTGTGCGCGGCGATGAGCAATTGACCAAGAAACTGATTCAGGAACCGACCCTGCTGGAAATTCCGAAAAGCAAAGAGCAATTTGTTTTTGAAAATGCTCCGATTGAAGAGGTCTTTCAAACCTTGCAGCGGGCCTACGGTGTGGCCATTTCGTACGATACCGATTTACTAAAAAACTGCTACCTCACGGCCCCGCTGGAAGAAGAATCCCTGTTTGAAAAACTGGATATTATTTGCAAAACCATCGGGGCAACCTACGAAGTCATTGAAACGCAGATTGTTGTGACAGGTAAAGGCTGCCCACCCTGACGCAGTTGGATAGAATTAGTTTTGGTTATTAAACTGTTGAAAATCAAAACATTACCAATAAATAATAAATGGGCAGAAGTAACGTGTTTTTACCCGTCAGGCGTGACACCCGCCGGACGGCAAAAAAGCCGCCCGATGGAGAGGCTACTGGAAGTAAGGCCCCGAGTACTCGGGGCCTTACTTCCAGTAAAAAAATACATCCATTCTGCACGATTACTTACGCATCAAAAAAGCCGTAGCGTGAACGTCGGGAATTATATTCAGAACAGTCAAACAAAAAAACCTCTAAACTTATGAAAATACGTGTAACGCGACAACCGAACGTCGTCAGGATCATGAAAATCACGGGTATGCAGTTGGTCTTAGCCCTGGCCCTGACGGGCCTCGCACTGGCGCATAACGGCGTAGCCCAGGAGATCCTCAACCGACCGGTGTCGATCAAGGTTGAAAATTTGGATCTAAAAACGGCCCTTCAACGCCTTGAAAAGATCGCCAACGTAAAATTTACGTACGTTCCTCAACTCGTTGCGGGCACCGAGCAAGTCAGCATTTTATCGAACAACGACCGCCTCGGCGTGGTGTTGGATCGGCTGCTCAAGCCGCTGAAGATCAGGTATGAGGTTTCGGGAAAGTACATCATCCTGAACCGGGACATTCTGCCGAATCCTAAAACCTCGCTGCTTCCCGGCACCGAAACGCTGCTCCCGCAGGCCACCGTGACGGGCCGGGTCATCACGGCGGATGGGCTGGGAATTCCCGGCGCGACCGTCCGGCTCAAAGGCAATACCACCATTGGCACGTCGACCAACAACGAAGGGCGTTTTAGCCTGAACCTACCCGGCTCCGGCGGCACCCTGGTGATTTCGTCGGTCGGCTACGCGACGCAGGAAGTCAATGTGGGCAACCAGAGCGACATCAGCGTGACGCTGAGCGTCGATGCCACCGGCCTGGATGAAGTGGTGGTTACCGCGCTCGGCATTAAAAAGCAAGCCAAAAGCATCGGTTACGCCACCACCACCGTGGCTCCGGAAGAAGTGACCGTAAACCGCACTACCAATTTCATGAACGCCTTGCAGGGGAAAGTGGCGGGCGTCAACATCACCTCGCTGGGTTCCGGCCCGGCGGGCACCAGCAAAATCCGGATTCGCGGGCAATCCTCGTTTGGTGGGAATAATTCGCCGCTCATCGTCGTCAACGGCGTGCCCATCGACAACACCAACAACGGCGCCCGGGGCGACGTGTCGGAGCGGGGTGCAAACCGCACCTCCGACGGCGGCGACGGCCTCAGCAGCATCAACCCCGACAACATCGAGAGCATGACCGTGCTCAAGGGCGCGGCGGCCTCGGCGCTCTACGGCTCGCGGGCCAAAGACGGGGTCATCATGATTACGACCAAAATCCGGGGGGCCGGAACGGGCATCGGCCTGGAATACAACACCAACTTCACCACCGACACGCCCCTCGACTACACCGATTACCAGTACGAATACGGGCAGGGTGAAAATGGCGTGCGGCCCACCACGCCTTTTCCCACGTCGGGGCAGTGGAGTTTTGGCGAGAAATTCGCGCCCGGCATGACCCAGGTGTTGTTCGACAACATCACCGTACCCTACGAGCCGCAGCGCGGCCAGATAAACCAGTACTACCGCACCGGCAACACCTGGACCAACACGCTGAGCTTGTCGTCGGGCGGGGAATTCGGCGGGTTTAATCTCTCCATTTCCAACCTCGACAACAAAACCATCCTGCCCGGTTCGGGCTACAGTCGCCGAACCGTCAATTTGGGTTTTACGCAAACGTTGGCGAAAAAACTAACTGTGTCGGGCAACGTGAATTACTCCAACGAGTACCGGAAAAACCCGCCCAACATCGCCGAACAGGATTACAGTCCGGTGGTGCTGTTCAGCATGGCGAACTCCATGCCCTTGGATTTGCTGGAAAAATACGCCTTCGATGCCAACGGCGATGAGGTTCGCTGGTCGCGGTTTACGAATCGCACCAACCCATATTTTTCCCTCAAACGCTTCGACAACATCCGCACCGACCGCGTTTTTGGCAACCTCACGGCCCGGTACAACTTCACCGACTGGCTGTTTTTGCAGGGCCGAATCGGCCAGGACTTTTACACCCGCGAGCAGGATTACAATCTGCCCACGGGTAGCCAGCGGCAAGTTCCGGCACCACCCGGTTTTGTCAATGGCCAGTTCGTGCAGGATGCCCGCACGGTGCGCGAACTCAACGCCGATTTTCTGCTGGGGGCCAACCGCACCTTCGGCAAAGTGGGGGTGAACGTCAACCTGGGCGGTAACCAGATGTACCGCAAAATCAGCCGCCACAACGTGCTGGTGCAGGATTTTTTCAGCCGCAACCTCTACACTATTGGCAACAGCCGCCAACGTGACCCGGTGTATGAACTTTCCGAACGAAAGGTAAACTCGTTGTACGCCTCGGCTGAGGTTTCGTACAACGACGTTTTATTCCTCAACGGCACCGCCCGTAACGACTGGTTTTCCACGCTATCGCCCGAACACCGGAGCGTTTTGTACCCCTCCGTCACGGCCAGTTTCGTGTTTTCGCAGGCCTTCGCCAGCGCGTTGCCGAACTGGTTTTCGTTCGGAAAAATCCGCGCTGCTTACGGCGAAGTGGGCAGCGATACCGACGTGCCGCCCTACGCCAGCAACCTGTTCTACGTCATCAATGCCCAGCAGTTCACCTCGGTAACCGGGGCGGCGCAACCCCTGGCCAACATCAGCGGCACCGTCGTACCCAACGCCAACCTGCGCCCCATGCGGGTTTCCGAGAAAGAAGTGGGTCTGGAACTGAAGCTGTTCAACAACCGCCTGGGGCTGGATCTTTCCTACTACGACAAGCTCTCGTCCGACCAGATTCTGCGCGCCCAAACTTCCGACGCGGGCGGCTACCAGAGCCAGTTGATCAACGTGGGCCGGAGTCAGAACCGGGGTGTGGAAATGCTACTGACCGTCAGTCCCGTTTCGAGGACGAATTTTAATTGGAATACGTCCTTCAACGTGGCCTATAACGTCACAAAAGTGCTCGATTTGGGCGCAGGCATCAGCGACAGCCAGATCACCGTCGGCACCGGCGATTTCACCGGCGAACTCCGGCAGGTGGTCGGGAAGCCGATGGGCCAGTTGTTTGGGT
>JAJAZB010000115.1 GCA_026785975.1 Cytophagaceae bacterium
CGGAGGTGGATTTAATCATTCTTTCGTGAGGCAAGTATCAAGTACGAGGTACAAAGTATTAGGCATCGAGTACAAAGTACCGACACCAAATATTGAGGCTATATACTTGATACCTAATACTTTATACCTGGCACTTGATACTCTAGATCTATGAAACTCCGAATTAAAGACAAACTTCACCTCGGGCTGACCTTCCTGTTTGCCGTCATTTTGCTGCTGGCTTCGCTGGGCATCTTCTTCGTGTACCAACTCCGGCAGGACTCCGGCGCGATTCTCAAAGACAATTACCGCTCGCTGGAGTACGTCCGTGCCATGCAACTCTTCATTGATGCCCTTGGAAAACAGGCGAAACCAGACGCGTCGGTGTTTGAGGAAAACCTTCGGAAAGAGGAGGCCAACATCACCGAGGTTGGTGAGAAAGAAGCGGTTGTGGCGTTGCGTCGGGAATGGAACGCGTTGCGCAAGGAATATCCTTCCGTTGTGCGGGTGGGGGCAGTCCGGGAGCAGTTGCATGAAATCAACGCTGTAAATATGCAGGCCATTGTCCGCAAAAACGACGTGGCCACGAACACCGCCGAAACGGCGATGCTTTTTATCGGGATTCTGTCGACCAGGGCCAAATCGGGGTGGAGAGCGAAGGATTGGGCAAAGGTTCCCGCTTCTTTTTTAGTTTGCCGGTGGGCTGAGAAGTACCCCCAACCTGTCGTCGTCCCGCCGAATGCCTACCTTTGCGCCATGCTGACCGACGAGTTTTTTATGGATGAAGCCATTAAACTGGCGACGGAAGCGGGCGAGCGCGGCGAAATTCCCGTTGGGGCGGTGGTCGTGTGCCAGAACAGAATCATTGGAAAAGGTCAGAACCAAACCGAACAACTTCACGACGTAACGGCCCACGCCGAAATGCTCGCGCTGACGGCGGCCAGCGAATTTCTGGGCGCTAAGTTTCTGAAAGAGTGTACGCTTTACGTCACGCTCGAACCCTGCCCCATGTGCGCCGGGGCACTTTTCTGGGCGCAGTTGGGTCGGTTGGTCTACGGCGCTTCCGACGAAAAGCGGGGCTACACCCGCATTGCCAGCCCCTTGCTTCACCCCAAAACTAAAGTTGTGTGCGGTGTCAGGCAACCGGAATGCGCGCAGTTGGTACGGTCTTTTTTCCAGGGATTGCGAACCTAAGTCGGGCTTTGGTAGTTTTACCGCCGACAATCGTCAACTCCTATTTTTCAATTTGTTAATCGTACATCTTATGGCTTTCGTACTCGACCCTCTCCCTTACGCCAACGACGCCCTTGAGCCGCACATCGACGCCAGGACGATGGAAATTCACCACGACCGGCACCACGCCACGTACGTGACCAACCTCAATAATGCCACCAACGGCACCGAACACGAGGGCAAGTCGATCGAAGATCTGCTCAAAAGTGTCAGCAGTTTACCCGTAGCGATCCGCAACAACGGCGGTGGTCACTGGAATCACACTTTTTTCTGGAATACCCTTTCGCCCTCGGGGAATGGCCAGCCCAAAGGCTCCCTGGCCGAGGCGATTACCCAGAAATTCGGTTCGTTCGATGCCTTGAAAGAGGAGTTTGCCAAAGCGGCCACGGGTCGGTTTGGGTCGGGCTGGGCCTGGCTGATTGTCGATGAATCGGGCGAACTGGCGGTGACGTCAACCCCCAACCAGGACAACCCGCTGAT
Source organism: Cytophagaceae bacterium (assembly GCA_026785975.1). Taxonomy (GTDB): domain Bacteria; phylum Bacteroidota; class Bacteroidia; order Cytophagales; family Spirosomataceae; genus JAJAZB01. The sequence continues at coordinate 1,693 of JAJAZB010000115.1, forward strand.
GGACGTGGCCGACAAAAAAGGAACACCGGTGCTGGGCCTCGACGTGTGGGAACACGCCTACTACCTCAAGTACCAAAATAAGCGCCCCGACTACATCGCTGCCTACTGGAACGTCGTTGACTGGGATGCCGCCGAACAAAACTATCAGCAGGCGAAGTAAAATTTAGCTTGCAAATTTTTCGGGGTGCGGTTATCTTTGCACCCTTAAATACGGATGGTGTAGCTCAGTTGGTTAGAGCGCCAGATTGTGGTTCTGGAGGTCGCGGGTTCGAGACCCGTCATTGTCCCTAAAGCCCTAAATTACGCTAATTTGGGGCTTTTCTTCAAAAAGGGACAAAAGGGACAAATTGTTTTTGTTGCGGCGCTTTGGCAGGTGCATTCGCAAAAGCAATGAAGCCTCTGATTAAGTCGGTAAAACTTCCGGAGATTTTTACTCCGAAACCGGGTGCCTCTGACACCCGCTGGTTTATTTACTTTTCCTGTCTGCACCCAATCACGGGAAAAATGCAGCGGGTAAAGAAGTATGATGACCTCAACCGGTTTTCTCCTAAAGAACGCCCACAGCGGGCGAAGGAACTCCGCGACTTCTACCGTCGCAAGTTGCGCAATGGCTGGGATCCCTTTCAAGATTTGCTAAAATACGTTTACAAGGAAGCCGAGCCGGAGCCGACGATCAGTATATCCGCACAAACCACTATTCCTGAACATCTTTTCAACGTGTTGCGTGAGCAACGGCGGCGGTTGCGGCCTGGCACGTTTCGTACCTACCAATCCCAGATACGTTTGGTGGCAGCATGGCTTAAACAGACCGACAACCTAAGCTTACCGTTAGGGGCGTTCAAGAAAGAGTACGCCCGGACCTTTAAGTAGTTGTAGGTAAATATTCGACACTTTTTTTACCTTTGTGAATGAGATACATTCAAGCATTATCAGACGACGAAAAAACCACTCTCTTCGAGTGCCAAAGAAACCATAAAAAGAGCCATGTTCGGAA
>JAJAZB010000116.1 GCA_026785975.1 Cytophagaceae bacterium
CACCAGCGATTCCCACTTTGATTAATTGCTTGATTATCAGTGCCTTGAAAATTGAAAAATGCTTCGTAATTACTTAACAATCAAGCAACTAGAAAAACACGGAATAATACAATTTAATTTGTGTTGATAATCAGAGACTTACAACTTCCAAAGTGGGAATTGCTGTAGTGACAGTCAATTCCGGGTATGGGTATTTTTCAATGCTTCGTTTTCTATTGCTTGGAGAACGTCAAAAGAATGTTCGTTGGTTTATGGATCAGTATACAGAATATCGAGCTAAATTTCCAAAAGCTCAAATGGATTTTATAGGACACAGTAATGGTACTTACTTGCTTGCCAGCGCACTTAGACACTATGAAACTTGTAACTTTAGTAGAATTGTATTTGCTGGTAGTGTGGTTCCTACTTCATTCCCATGGGATAAACTAATTTCACAAAATCGGGTTACTGCCATTAGAAATTATGTAGCAACATCCGACTTTATTGTAGGAATATTTCCCGGCATATTTGAATTATTGAAACTCAGTGATCTTGGTAGTGCTGGACATAATGGTTTTCGAGATACTTCTGGTAAACTTCATGCAATAGAGTTTATAAAAGGAGGTCATAATGCTGCTATTTCTTGGTCCAATTACGAACCAATGGTTAATTTTATTATTAGTCCTGAAATAATTGAAACTTCCATCTCTAAAGAGTCAGATCAAAATAGGAATGTGGTGTTTTTTTCTAAGATTAATTGGGCAGTATGGATTTCATTATTGTTAATTGTTTTTGGCTTAGGGTATTGTATTTTTACTCACTTCGGTTTGATTTCTCTGGCTGCTTATGTTGTTATTTTTACTGCGTTATTGTATACAATTTAACTTATATGTTCCCCTCAGTCACTCGCGTCTCACGAGTGACTGAGGGAGTCGCCGGAACGCCCGTAGCAGACTTAAGGATATAAATTCAGTTCGGCAAGTTGCTGTCTAAAAATCAACCGTTCGATTTCATTGAATTTGAAAATTTGTGCAGTCGCTTTGCCAATATCCGTTTTGCCGTGTACAACTCCGTTGTGGATTTCAAAATGTTCTTCCCAACGGTCTTTTCTTGGATTGAAGAAACGAATGAGGGTTTCGTCGTTATGAACGAACGTGCCGACATCCGAACCTTTGGCGTAATTACAGTCGGGGCAACAGTAGGCCAAATTGTCTAATTCGTTGCTGCCGCCGTGTTTAATACTTCTAATATGCTCAATATGAAATGAATAAAAGGAAACTTGTTCAGCAAGCAGGCAATACTCACATCGAAAATCGGCTCGTATAGCCACTTTCTTTTTGGTAGAAAGCGGGATAGCCCTACTCAAGAATGCAGCATTTTGATAGCTCTCGCTTTGGCAAGGCCCACGATGCGATTAATGATGAGCGATTGCTCTATCTCACTTTTTTCCTCAGCAGAAAGTGAGAACTCTCTTCGCTTGTCCAACAGAAAGTCAAGCCGCTGTTGGTGGGCTGGCGAGGGCTTAAAGTTCATAACTTTTTCGGGGTTCATCCCAGCAATGAACGTTGAGATTTCATCAAGAATCGATGTTTTCCTCATCATTTGTGTTGCGTTAGCTTTGTACAAAGCTACCTTTTTCACGTTTGAGTCACAAGGTGATTGAACGATATTTATCCGTCTTATTCCTCGGTCTGTACTCCCAAAAGCACATTCTCACCCCGGCCTCGCCCCTGAAGAACCGGAATGGTATTCGGCCAATTACCCACCAAAAAAAGCCGCGCCCTAATTCGAGGGGCGCGGCTTTTTAGATGTACAAATGCAAAAAAAATTACGCCGGAATCAATTTATGCGGGTCGATAACAAACTTCTTGGCGACGCCGCTGTCAAATTCGGCGTAGCCTTTGGGGGCCTGGTCGAGGGTAATGACTTCGACGTTGACAGCTTTGGCGATTTGCACCTTGTCGTACAAAATCGACATCATCAGTTGCCGGTTGTACTTGATCACCGGCGTTTGCCCGGTGTAAAACGAGTGGCTTTTGGCCCAGCCCAGGCCGAACCGGATCGATAGGTTGCCGGATTTGGCGGCCTTTTCCTCTGCCCCCGGATCATCCGTTACGTACAGGCCGGGGATGCCGATGGCCCCACCCGCCCGGGCGATTTCCATGAGCGAATTCAACACCACGGCGGGCATTTCCTTCTGCACGTCGCTGCCGTGACCGTGGGCCTCGAAGCCGACGCAGTCCACGGCACAATCCACTTCGGGAACCCCCAGAATCTGGGCAATCTGGTCGGCGAGGGTAGCGTCTTTGTTGAGGTCGACGGTTTCGCAGCCGATGGAGCGGGCGTGGGCCAGCCGGGCTTTGTTCATATCGCCCACGATCACCACCGCCGCGCCCAGAAGTTGCGACGAAGCGGCGGCGGCCATCCCGACCGGACCGGCTCCGGCGATGTACACGGTCGTACCCGGCCCAACGCCGGCGTTGACCGCCCCGTGGAAACCCGTCGGGAAAATGTCGCTGAGCATGGTCAGGTCGCGGATTTTGGCCATCGCCTGGTCTTTGTCGGGGAAGCGTAGCAGGTTGAAATCGGCGTAGGGCACCATGACGTACTCGGCCTGCCCGCCGATCCAACCGCCCATGTCGACGTAGCCGTAGGCACCACCCGCCCGGGAGTCGTTGACGTTCAGACAGATGCCCGTCTTTTGTTCCTTGCAGGTCCGGCACCGACCGCAGGCGACGTTGAACGGCACCGACACAATGTCACCCACGCTGAGGAATTCAACGTCCGATCCGGCTTCAATCACCTCCCCCGTAATTTCGTGGCCCAGCACCAGTCCCGGCGCGGCCGTGGTCCGACCGCGCACCATGTGCTGATCGCTGCCACAGATGTTGGTCGAAACTACTTTCAAAAGTACCCCGTGGTTGATTTTTTTGCCCTTCGGGTTCACCAGTTCGGGGAAGTCGATGCTCTGCACTTCCACTTTACCCGGCCCGAGGTACACGACGCCATGATTACTTGCCATACTGATTTACAGTTTAGAGGTTTGATAAAAAGCAAACGCCAGCGTTCAAACGGGGCCTGCCCGTACCGCCGGTAAGTTGGCCGATAAATGTAATGGACTCTCGACTAAATGCAGTGGCGTATCGACCAAAAAATTATGCGAGCGCATCGACACCCGCCTGTGCGACGGCGTGGTCGTTTTCGACGGAACTGCAAATCATCCAAAATCCCACCCTGCTCGACACGTCCGACTGGCTGGGGCAAGTAAAAATCTGGTGGGGAAAGGTGAAGCCTTGAGTGGGGCAGCTTTTCTTGTCACCCTGAGCTGTCCCGGCATGGAATGCGAAGGATCTCTCAGCTTTCGTAGAGTTCCCCGACAGCCCACTTTTTATTTCATCCGTTGGCGGGCTATCAGGGGACTATCCGAACAATAAAATCGGACTAAAAAAAGTTTTATTTTAACTTTTTTTAGAAAATTGTTTTGAAATCTGGCAAACGTTCGTTTAATTTTGTACGAGTGCAGGACGATCTTTGATTGTACCCGGTGGTTAAGCAATCTTTTTCCGAAGTCTATCGTGATTAACTACCTACTTCCTGACCAAGAAACACGCTTACATTTTATTTTCTGCCGCCTGATTTAGCCTTTTTCATCCTCCAGCGAGGGTGCCTCCAGAGAGGTCGCGCGCATTGAAATACTTCCCGAAGGACAACTGCGGTCCCCGGAGTGGGGTCTTTCGTGCTGTTTTTATCTACCCCTCTCGCCGCTTTCGATTGGTTTTTAGTATTCAGTAACTACTCCAATCGGAGCAGTTTTCAATTTTTATAAACCAACTCGTTTTGCCATGAAAAAGCACTACCAGGTACTTAGCCTAATTCTTCTTTTAAGCGCGTTGTTACTCCAGGTGACGGACACCCAAGCCCAGTGGTCGACCGCCTCACTCTCCCAGCCCCGGAGTTCGATAGGGGCCACCAGCGCCGGGGGCAAGGTCTTCTTCGCAGGAGGGGGTGGGCCTCCAGGTACCTCAAATGTGGTCGACATCTACGATACAGTCACTAATATTTGGTCGACGGCCACCCTCTCTCAGGCCCGGAGTGGAGTTGGTGCTACTAATACCGGGGGCAAGGTTTTCTTCGCTGGGGGTGGCTCCCCTCCTTCAGGCGCTTCGAATAGGGTGGACATCTACGATACTGCCACTAATATTTGGTCGATGGCCACCCTATCTCAGGCCCGAAGTGGAGTTGGTGCCACCAGCGCTGGGGGCAAGGTCTTCTTTGCGGGTGGAATCACGGGTTCATCTGCTTCGGCTGTGGTAGACATTTACGATACAGCCACCAATAGCTGGACGACCGCCTCACTCTCCCAGCCTCGGAATTTGGTAGGGGCTACCAGAGCCGGAGGCAAGGTCTTTTTTGCGGGAGGACATACATTTTCAGGCATTTCGAATGTAGTAGACATCTACGATACAGCCACTAACGCTTGGTCGACAGCCTCTCTCCCCCAAGCCCGGCGGGAGATAGCAGCCATCAGTATCGGCAGCAAGGTCTTCTTTGGAGGAGGGCAACTGAGTTCAGGCTATTCGGCGGCGGTTGACATTTATGATACGGCCACTAACACCTGGTCCGCTGCTTCTCTATCCCAAGCCCGCACTCAGTTTAGTGCCACCAGTGCAGGTGGCAAAGTATTCTTTGCGGGCGGGTATTCCAATACAGGCTTTTCAGCGGTGGTCGACATCTACGATATGTCCACTAACACCTGGTCCATCTCCAGTCTTTCTCAAACTCGCTATTACTTGAGTGCCACCAGTGCCGGAGGCAAAGCCTTCTTTGCCGGTGGGGCCTCGGGTCCGTACACGTTAGCTGTAGTGGACATCTATAGTGCAGCGGTACCCACCTCAATCACCCAGGGACCTACCCCCGCCAGCCAAACGCTCTGCGTCGGCGGCACCGCTGCGTCTTCCGTTACGGCCACGGGTCAAGGCCTGACGTACCAATGGTACCGTAATCAGCCCGACACCGACGAGCCTGTTGCCGGGCAGACCGCCGCTACCCTTTCCCTATCCGGTCTCACCGTAGCTCAAGGCGGTACTTATTACCTGCGGGTCAGCGGAGAAGGCGGCGTGGTCTGGTCAGCGGCGTTCAATCTGACAGTAAATCCCCGGCCCGACGCCGGTTTCTCCGGCCTGAGTGGCCCGTACTGCGTGGGTACGGCTGCCCTCCCGCTGACACCCATCACTCCCGGTGGGAATTTCTCGCTGACCGGCTTAGGGAGTTTGTCGGGCAATATCTACACCCCTCCGGCCAGCGGCGGGGGCAGCACGGCAACCATCACGTATTCCATTACGGTGAACGGTTGTGACAACACCAGTCAGCAAACGGTGCAAATCAACGCCCAGACCGTGTCGGTACCCATACTGAACGGCACTTCATTTTGTGCCGGGCAAACGCTCTCGCTCAGCTTCAGTGCTGCTTGTCCCGGTCTCTACACCGCCGAGTTGTCGGACGAGAATGGCAGTTTCGCCCTACCCCTTCCGTTAGGCGTTGTCAACCCCGATGCCCCCAACGCCCTGACGTTACCGATTTCCTTACCCAGTGGCAGTGGCTACACCATCCGGGTGGTGGGGGGCAGCAGCCCCGGCTTAACAAGCGCCTTCAATGTTCAGGCAGTTGCCTTTCCAGGCACACCCACCTTGGGTGGGAGCAAGATACAAACCTGCGCGGGTAGTGCCCTGACGCTCAGTTTTACTACCAACTGTACTCAGCCCATCAGCGGACTGCGGGCGCAACTCTCGGATCGCCTGGGCAGCTTCAGCAGTGGCGGTACCACCGATTTAGGGCCTGTCAATTCGGGCAGCAGTAGTGTAGTGATCCCAAGCAGTGTACCGCACGGACCGAAGTACCGCATCCGGATCGTGGTGGGCGTCGGGGGGGTAGTGAGTACTCCCACCGAAACGTTTCACATCCAGCCCTGTCCTGGAAACGACCGGTTGGCGGAGGTCCAGGCAGAAGAAAAAGGCCTGCAGGTACGGGTGAGTCCTAACCCCACGGAAGGATTGCTGCGAGTGAGCGTGAGCGGAGCGTCGGGCCAGACCCTCCGCTCAGAACTCTTCAACGCCTCCGGACAGGTAGTAAGCCAGCAACAAATAGAAATAGCCGAGGCGAAAGAGAGCCTGACTTGGGATATCAGTCGCCAACCCCAAGGGTTGTACCTCCTGCGGGTGAGTACCGAGCGGGAGGCGAAGATGGTTAAGGTCGTGCATTAGTCCTGACGTTATTCAAGCTAAACGCCCGGCCCCGATTACTCGGGGCCGGGCGTTTAGCTTTTTAGGACTCTCAATGGTATTTTGAAAAAAAGCGTCACGCTGAGCGGAGCGGTCGCCCATTACTACACGTCACAAATCTGAATACTCTGTTTCAGGGAAGCCAGTTTGTCCTCCCGCTTGGGAATGAATTCCTGGGC
>JAJAZB010000117.1 GCA_026785975.1 Cytophagaceae bacterium
ACACTTTTTTTACCTTTGTGAATGAGATACATTCAAGCATTATCAGACGACGAAAAAACCACTCTCTTCGAGTGCCAAAGAAACCATAAAAAGAGCCATGTTCGGAACCGTAGTCATGCCCTACTTTTGAGTGACGAAGGCCGTCGTAGCGGGCAATTCCGTCCGTCGTGCCCAACCAGACGAAGCCGCTCGCGTCCTGGTGCATGAAGTACACCGTGCCCTGCGGCAGGCCGTCCTGAATGGTCAGGTGCCGAACCCGGTACGGCGGCGCAGGCGGCGGCTGGGCCGGTGCCAACCCGGCCAGCAGGCAGAGAATGAAGGAGAGCGCAGCCTTCACGGATGTGGGAGGTGTTGATAACGAGTTAGGTCAGTGAATCAACCAGGGCAGGGCAGGCCCTGGTCCTCTTTTTGGGTAAAGATACTGAGACCCGGCGTTTTAAGCACATCTGCTTTGTCGGCTATAAAAAACAGCTTAACACATTACGCATCCATTCAAAACCGGAACTGATCCTCGCAATGACGGCATTTTACTCACCTGATTTTAAACTGCACCCGTCGGTTTTTCGCCCGGCTCTCGTCGGAATCGTTGGGGACGAGGGGTTGGGTTTTCCCGTACCCTTTGGCCAGTAAACGCTTGGCGTCGACACCTTTTCCGCTCAGGTACTTCAGGACGGAATTAGCCCGTTTGTCCGACAATTTCAGGTTGATATCGTCGCCGCCCACGTCGTCGGTGTGGGCCGAGAGTTCCAGTTTGAGGTCGGGGCTGCTGGTCAGTAATTCCACCACGCGGTCGAGTTCCTCCGACGATTCAGGCTTGAGTGCCGCCGAGCCGGTTTCAAACGTGATATTTTCCAGCACCACCGTGGCATCTTTTTTCATCGCCGCCAACGGAATTTTTCGCAACAACCGATTCTTGGCCACGTCGGCGGTATCCGCCACGAGCGGGCGCACAAAAAAACCGTAGTTGGCCGCCTGCGCCGCTACTTTGTAATTTTTGCCCGGTTCGAGCAAAACCGTCGCCCGGTCACCGTCCAGTTTTACCTCCAAAAGTTTTTTGGTTTCCATGTCCATCACCTTGATCGACGGGGCTTTCAGGGCGGGGCGCGGTTCTTTGGCATCTTTATCGAAGCACTCAAACGAATAGGGCAGGGGGTTGGGCACCAGAGCCAACGTTCTTTCCACGGCAGTGCCTTCCTTCGCCGTCGTCATGTCGAGTGGTTGATTGAGCGCCAAATACCCCGGCATTTGGGTCGTCAGGGCGTATTTGCTACCCACCCGGAGCACCATCGACACGCGCCCTTCCGCCGTGGTTTTGCCCGTGATGGGCTTTTCTTTCGGCGTACTGCTGCGGGCGGTGAGCGTACTCGCCAAGGCAATGGGCTTTTTGGTCACGGCGTCCACGAGTTGCGCGTCGAGCGTGACGAGTTTGTATTTGCGGAATTTATCGGGAATCGTCACCGTAAAAATATCGCCGCTGTGCTGGTAGTACATCAGATCGCCCGCCGCCGACACCGAGGCAAACTGGTCGGCGGCTTCGGTGTTGATGTAACTTAGGTTGATGGGGTCGCTCCAGGTGCCGTCGTCTTCCAGAAAACTTTGGTAGAGATCAAAACTACCCACCCCGCCGGGCCGCAACGAACTGAAAATAATCGTGCGCCCGTCGGCCATGATGCGGGGCGATTTTTCACAACCCAGGTTGATGGGCGCGGGCAGTTGTTCGGGTGTTCCCCAGGTGCCGTCATCCTGCCTGGTGCTGGCCCAGAGCGTGTAGCAAATCTCCTTGTCGCGGCGTTTGACGAAGTTATCCCGGATGAAATACAGCCGTTTCCCGTCGGGTGAAATACTCGGAAAACCTTCGTAGCGGGCCGTGTTGATGGCATTGCCTACGCTTTTTGGTTCGCTCCAGTCCTCGCCCTGTCGCTCGGAGTAGTAAAGATCCATGTCGCCCTGACCGCCTTCAAACGAGGAGAAAAAATACAGCGTCTGCCCGTCGTAGCTGATACTTGGCCCGCCGATGAGGTCGTTGTCGCGGCCCCGGGCGTTCACTTTGGTGATGGGCTTGGGCGGTTGCCATTTATTTTTGTCGTTTTTCTCCGAAAAATAAAGCTCCCAGCGGCCGTTCGGACCCCGATCAGTTTCAAAAATCATGGTCTTGCTGTTGGCCGAAAGGCTGGGGGCGTATTCGGTGAACTGCGACGAATTAATCGGCGGCCCAACCGGGCGGCGCACCTGGGCCTGGGTGTGTGAGCCGTAAATTGATAAAAGGAGGAAGGCGAGGCAAAGTAAACGTAAGGGCATGGTGGTGTAGGTTTGGCAAAACGGTTGACAAGTTACAAACTCAACGTGCTTCCCCCAACCTTATCCTGAAGCAATGAATTTAATTCGCTTTTCTCCGGGGAAAAACCCCGTTGGCGCGGGATGGAACGAGGTTCCAGGCCCGTTTCCACAGGGCACGTAGCGTCGCGTTGATGTCCGGTGACACGTTGGTCAGCAGCACCAGCCCGCCAAACAGGGTCGTAATCAGCGCCGAACGAACGGCAATCGTGAGCAAGGTTCCCCAGTAGCCGGTTCCCAGTGCGGGTATCCAAATGACCACGAAGTAGGTAGCCACCCCGATGCCCAGCCCCAGCAGCGTGCGGCGGGTGAAAGGCAGTAAGTGAAATTTCCACCAGACAAAAGCGCCCCGCAAGCCGCTGTAAATCAGAATGGTGACTGCCGTAGCCGCCGCCGCGCCGGTGATGCCGTAGATGGGAATGAGCCAGATATTCGACGCAAACGTGAGCATGGCCAGCAGCAGGACGAAGGCCGTAGCCAGCCGGTAATAATTGGAAAAGGCCATGATTTCGCTGCTCAATCCCGCCGACATATCGATGAGTTTCGACAGCGAAAGAAACAGCACCACGTACTTGCCCGCCCGGTACACGTCGCCTTTGGCCATCAAACCAAACAGGTCGTCGATGTTGCACCAAAGCCCCAGAAACAGAAAAATCCCGATGAGCATCTGGTTGAGAGCGGCTTTCTGGTGCATGGTTCGCGTGAGCGTCCAGTTGCTTTCGCGGATGGACAACGCAATGATCGGCCCCTAAATCTGCGCAATGGCCCGGCGCGGCACCTCGATCAGCCCGGCGATGATGGCGGCGATGCCAAACACGCCCGTATCGGCCTGCCCCAGGTAATGCCCGAGCATGAACGTATCGAGTTGGGTGCATAAATTCCCGCCGATCAACCCGAGTACCGCAAACGAACCGTAGTAAATCATTTGCCGGATGATCTCGGGCGAAAACAGGCGACGGTTGATGGGTACCAGGTACAGTTTGCCCAACCGGTTGAGGTAAATCAGCAGCCCAATGGCCACGGAACCGTAGAGTACGACGTAAAGCAGAATGAAGGTCGGAAACGAAATCCAGTGAACGGCGTAGGCGAGAATCAACACCACGTTGGCGAGTTTGAGGTACACTTCGCGCAACAGAGCCGGAACGGCAATGCGTTGATTGTTGCGGCAGTAGGCTTCAAGTACGGCCTGAAGAATGGTGAAGCCCGTGAACGGAATCAGGTGGTAATAGTACGTCAGGAGTTCGGGCGACTCGGCGGAATACAAATCGAAATAAAGGCGTTTGGAAAGTAAAAAGAGGATCATAAAAATCCCGAATCCGCCTAAGCCGTACAGCAGCAGAAAGGTCAGGAAGCCGTTGTGTTTTTCGCGGTCGTTGCGGAAATAACCGAAGAACCGGTCGGCAATCGCGGGCGCACCGAACGTACAAATGGAGGCAAACAGGATGCTGAACGTCAGCAGCGAGCGCGTCAGACCAATCTGGGCTTCGTCCAGAAACCGGGTGGCGACCAGCAGTTGGTTGGCCACGCCCAGCACCACCCCCACGTAGGCGACCAGACTGGCTTTAAAACTTTGACGGATAACAATGCCCACGGGCCAAAGAAGAAAGTATCGTGACGAGGTGAGGCCGAATCGAGCGCGAAGGTACGGTTGGATGTTCCCGGAAAAAAGCCCCGTCCTTTTTGGTCAGCGTTCGACCCCCATCCATGAATTATTTTCACCGGTGTCCCAGGATTATCGTAATCTTGCCTGCATAAGTATTGATGACCTTCTTCAAAATCCTCACCGTATGAAAACCTCAGTCCGTATTCTCGTCGCCCTCCTGGTCCTGACGCCCACTTTTGCACTGGCTCAGGGAAAATTCCTATCATTTGGCCTGAAGGTGGGGGCCAATTTCTCGCAACTCAACACCCTGAAATTTCAAACTCCGCGCCTGACGACAAGTGGTGTTCCGTTTGCTCCAGGGGGGCAGATTGTCTATGACTTTTTCCGGAACAACAGCAGCAGTACCACCGGAATCGTGGGCGGAGTCTTCGTGCGCATCGGACGGAAATTTTATGTACAGCCCGAACTGTTGCTTTCGGCCAAAGGCGGCTCGTTCGACATTATTCAAACGGGCCTGGCAACCCAAAAAATTGACGTGAAACTGACCACGCTCGATCTTCCCCTGCTGCTGGGTATTCGGCTGGGGCCACTTCGGCTCAACGCCGGGCCGATGGCCTCGCTGACCGTTTCACAGAACGAAAATCTGAAAGAGGCCCTCGACCGCTACACGAACCAGCCGGTGAATGAAACCTTGAAAAAAGCCGTCTTCGGCTACCAGGCGGGCATCGGGGCGACCCTGCTCGGCGTCAACCTGGACTTGCGCTACGAGGGGAACCTCTCCGACCTCTCGGCGGTGGGCATCAACACCAGCGGTGATGAGCGCTTCACGACGAAAGTGACCTTGTTCCAACTCACCGTAGGCTACGGGTTTTAAGTACCGAGCAACTTATTTTCCTTAAAAAAAAGGCCACCTCAAGCGGAGTGGCCTTTTTTGCATTACTATAACTTAATCAGATAGCTGCCCGCCTGATCGCCGGTGATCGGATGGAGCGTATGAATGAAACGCGTATCCTTGTCGTTCAATTTTATGAACGGATAAAGAAACCACTCGGCTCTGCAAGGCGATGCGTACAAAAATATCTACTCAGAAGGGTTTTTGCCAAAAAGATTCTTGATTTTTTGCAAAAACCAGCCCTAAGCCCCACTCAAACTCCCCCACAAATACCCAACCGTAGTGTACAAGTCCTGAGTTGCTCTCAGCCAGCGGGCTTTGAGAGTTCCCGGACCGATCAATAATCGAAACGGGTACTTGAGCAATTGTGTACCCAGGAGCAATACCGTTTTCCAAAACAGCCAGTTGGTCGGTCGGGAGCCTTCAATGAAGGCGATGGAAACGCCGCCTTTGAAGGCGCGGGCTAACCGATAGGCTACGTCGGCGTTGTGGGCAGTGGTCCAGTGGTGAACAATGAGTTTGGGATCGTAGTAAAACAGCCGGTCGCGGCGTTCGGGGTGCGATTTGAAGATTTCGTAATTCAGGTACGTCTCCTCGCCCAGGTTGCGCTGCATGATGCCGGGGTTCGTGGGAAACCCGCCGTAGTTCTCCAGAATGTCCTTCGGATACGCCATGTTGCTGCCCGACAGCCCGAAGCGTTGCCGTTTGCCAGTGAGAAATCCTTCCGTTTCGCCCCAGGTTCGGGTTTCAAAATCATCGGTAAACCAGGCGGGCGGGGGAGTTTCGTACCAGGGCAGGTACTTCCCACCAACGCAAAAGGGTTGGGGTTGCATCGTCGTGAAGTGCCGTAGAATCCGCGCCGCCCAGTCGGGGTCGGCGCGGGCGTCGTCGTCGATGTAAGCCACGTACCGGCCCTGCGCTTCGCGGTAGCCCCGGTTGCGGGCGTGGCTAAGCCCCTGCTGTTTTTCCAGCGCGTAGCGAACCCGCAACGTCGCCTGATCGCGGCGAAATTGCGCAACGACCTGCGCCGTGTGGTCGGGGGAGTTGTTGTCGACGATGAGTAGTTCAAACCGCGCCGGATCCAGGGTTTGACCAGCCAGCGCATTCAGGCTGTGAATGAGCAGTTCGGCGCGTTGGTACGTGCAGACCACGATGGTCAGTTCGGGTTCAGGAGTCATTCAAAACCGGTGAATAGGGTTATTGAGTGATTGGGTTAGTGGTTATTGCCCAAGTACCGGGGGAATGGGCGGACTACCCGAAATTAGATTTGACAACTTTTCAAAAGTTGTCAAATTTCCCCGATCAGCCGTTTTTTCAACTTCAAATACGCATCCAGAATTCCATACAACGGGGCCAGCCGAATCAGTCCGCGCAACGCGCCATCGACCGGCCCGGTGTAGCCCGCCGCCCGAAAATCAGCGAGGGAGCGGACGTTGAACCGATGAAAAAATGCCCACCAAAACCGGGCGATGCGGCGGCTTTTCCGGGCATCGAGTCCCAACTTCTGGTAGGTGTACGCGTACTCGCGCAGCATCAGGTTCCGGTCGTGACGCACGGCCTGGGTCACCTGCCCTTCGTTGAGGCCAATCGCCACTAAGGGTTCATCGACAAAAACGAAAGCCGGATTTTGCCGGAACAACCGGATGTAAAAATCAATATCGACCGTGTACTTGATAGTTCGGTCGTAGGCCAAACCCACCGACCGGCGGTACAGCGTGGCGCTCGGTGCGCCGATGCAGTTGGCGGCAAATAAGTCGTCGGGATGCTGCCGGAGGTGCCGGACTTGCCGCGCTGTCGGGTGATTGACGTCGCGCACCGCACCCGAATCAAACGTATTCACCGACGCACAAAAAGCAAAACCAGCCTCTGGATGCGTATCGAGGGCATCGACCAACCGGGCCAGGCTGTCGGGCTGGGTCAGCCAATCGTCGTGGTGGAGGATTTTGATGAGTCCGCCCTGCGCTTGCCGCACGGCCTCGTTCCAGTTTTCGGGCGTACCCAGCGCGGGGTCGTTATGAACGTAGCGCAGTTTTTCGCCGAAGGCGTAGTCGTCAAGAAATGTTTTGACCGAGTCATCGGGCGAATCATCGGCGACGACGAGTTCAAAATCCTGGAAACTCTGTATCCGCAGCGAATCGAGCGCCCGGCGCAGGTAGCGAGTCTGGCGGTAGGCCGGAATGCACACCGATACGCGGGGTTTACTCATGCGTGTTGTAAATAAAACGCCGCCTGATCGCCCTCACTCGCACGGTTGAGGGCTTCGGCCCGGCGGGTAAATTCCTGAATTTGGGCCGGGCTAAACAAGCCGCCAACCTTCCGGTTGCGGTACGACTCGGGGGCCATCAGCGGAATGTCCTGCCGGTACTGCTCACTCCCCCAAAACTGAAACGCCATCGAGTCGTTGACCACCTTGACCACCCGGAGTCCTACCGCGTTGCCCAGTTGCTGGATGCTGCGACGCGTGTGCAGAAACAGGTGCCGGGGGGCGTCGAGTTGCGCCCAATCGGCCCCGTAGTGCCGGTAGGCGTAGGAATCGGCCACGGGAATACGGAGCAACACCGTTCCGCCCGGTGCGAGTCGTTCGGCCATCTGACCCAGCATTTCCTGCGGATTGGGCAAATGTTCAAAGACGTGGTGCAGCATAATCAGATCGAAATGACCGGATATTTCGGCGAGGGAACGTTTCAAAATTCGTAAACCACCGGGATATTCCAGGTCGTGCGCCAGAAACGGATCGACCCCCAGGAGATTGGTAAAACCAATATCCTGCAACTCGCGAAGCAGATTTCCCTGCCCGCAACCCACGTCCAAAATGGCCGAATTTGGTTTAAGCGCCACCGCACTCAGCGCGTGAAGCGCCGGGTGCGGCCCCAGCGGGTATTGGTAAAGTAACCGCCCCAACACCCCCCGGCCCGTAGCGGCGTAGCGGTCGCGCAGGCGTTTCATGAGTAGTTTCCGACCGGTTTTGGCGATAGCCGGGGTAAAACTGTAATAGTTGGGTGGGTAAAAAGGCGATAGATCGGCGGGTACATCGGGCAACTGCACGCAACCGCAATTCCCGCATTCGAGGTAGGTGAACCGGTCACCGGTGCCAAACATCATTTCGCGGGCCTCAAAGGTGCGGTTGCCGGTACTATTTCCGCAGACGGAACAGGTCATTTTTGAAAAAGTGAGAAAGGAAATACGGCTGAGCGCCCGTACAAAAACGTAGCCGGAGTCAACGGCACCCTGCAAAAGTAGGGGATTTTCTATACGTTTGCGGCTGGTATGGTCATCAGTCGCATCACGTCCGGGTTGGGCAATCAACTGTTTCAATACGCCTGCGGGCGGGCGGTCAGTTTGCGGCACGGGGTACCGTTGAAACTCGATTTACAGAATTTTACGCAACATAAAAACCGCCGTTACGCCCTCGACGCTTTCGCCATCGAGGCCACCGAGGCCACGCCCGGCGAGGTACGGATGGCCCTGCGGTACGACACGTTCTGGCACCGGGCGCTGACGCCGCGTACCCACCAACGGGTACTGCGCGAACGGACGATGCGGGTCGATCCCGCCGTGTTGCAAGCCGGGCCGGAGGTGTACCTGGCGGGTTATTGGCAAAGCCCGACGTATTTTGAGGACGTGGAAACTGAAATTCGCCGGGAATTCACCTGGAAGATTCCATTCCCGCCCCAGTCGGTTCGTTGGTTGGAACAAATTGACCAGAAAAACGCCGTTGCTATCCACGTCCGGCGGGGCGATTACGTCAGCAATCCCGACTACGCCCGGCGCTTCGGTACGCTGCCCCTGAGTTATTACGAACGGGCGCTGCGGTACCTGGCCGAGCGGCTGGAAGGACTACACGGGTTTGTGTTTTCGGATGAGCCGGATTGGGTGAAGGCGAATTTCCCGACGACCATTCCGCTGACGATTGTGCAGGGAAATACCGATACCGAAGACCTGCGGCTGATGTCGGCCTGCCGCTACCACGTCATCGCCAACAGCACGTTTAGCTGGTGGGGAGCCTGGCTCAATCCCCACGCCGACAAACTGGTACTGACCCCGGCCCGTTTTTTCCACGACCCTAAGTTAAATACTCAGGATTTGTTGCCGGAACGTTGGATTAGGGTTTAAAGGTTTGACAAGATTTGTCATCCTGAGGAACGAAGGATCTTGCTGGGTGGTGAAATACAAGGTCCCTCCTAACGTCGGGATGACAAACTTCTGGAAAATATAAATCTCATTTTGTTCATTCTAAACCCTAAATGCCGGAACCCGCACCCATCCTTCTTTTTTGCTACAACCGCCCCGAACACCTGCGGCAAACAGTGGCTTCGCTCCGGCAAAATCCGTTGGCGGCGCAAAGCCGGCTGTACGTGTTTTCGGACGGGCCAAAAAACGGGAAGGCGGCTGTACTCGTGGCGGAGGTGCGGGCTTTTTTGCCAACAATTGAAGGATTTGCCGAGGTGATTCTGGACGAAAGTTCCGAGAATCGTGGGCTGGCGGCGTCGGTGATTCGGGGCGTGACGCAGGTGCTACAAAAACACGGCAAGGCCATCGTCCTCGAAGACGATCTGGAGGTTGCCCGCGATTACCTCGACTTCATGAACGCCGCCCTCGATACCTACGCCCCCCGTTCCGACGTATTTTCGGTCGGTGGGTATTTGCCGCCCATCGCGATTCCCGCCGACTACCCCGACGAGGTAGTCCTGCTGCCCCGCGCCAGTTCGTGGGGTTGGGGCACCTGGCTCGACCGCTGGCAACGGGCCGATTGGCGCATGGATTACTACGATGAACTGGTGCAAAACCCGGAGGCCCGGCGGCAGTTTACGCGGGGCGGCGACGACCTCTGGCCCATGCTCCAAAAGCAACGCCGGGGCCTGATTAGCTCCTGGGCGGTGCGTTGGAGTTTTGCCCACACGCAGCACCACGCGTATTGCCTGCACCCGATTAGGGCTAAAGTACGTAGCACCGGGGCCGACGGCTCGGGTACGCACGTGAGGAATACCCGGCGCTACGACGTGGAGCTGTACGAAAAACCGATTCACCTCAATCCCGACGTGCAGCCGGATGCTCGCCTTGAGCGTAAGTTGCGGGCGTATTTTTCACTGAGTTTTTATCGAAAAATTGTGAATTTTTTCAAGTTTACCCTGCCCGAACGCCTCGGTAACCGACCTCCTGATCGCCTGTCTCCATGAACGTAACCCTGCTCAGCACCTACGACGCCCAGGGCGGGGCGGCCATTGCGGCCCGGCGGTTGCACGATGCCCTGCTTCGCCAGGGAGTGGCGTCGACGATGCTGGTGCAGGAGCAACGCCGGGCGCACGAAGGGGTAGAGGCCGTGGCCAAAACAGGTTGGCAAAAAGGCTTGGCCTTCAGCCGGTTCGCGCTCGAACGGGCCGCATTTTTTCCTTTTGAACGAGAAAAAAGCGTTCGCTGGAGCTTCTCACCGGGCGTGATGGGGACGGATATTTCTCGTCATTCGCTGGTGCAACAGGCGGATATTCTGCATCTGCATTGGGTCAACTTTGGCTTTCAATCCATTGAAGATCTGGGAAAATTGCTGGCATTGGGCAAACCCGTCGTCTGGACCATGCACGATATGTGGCCATTCACGGGCGGCTGCCACCACAGCGGAACCTGCGAACGCTACCAGGAGGCCTGCGGAAACTGCGAACCGTTTTTGCGAAACCCCGCGCCCAACGACCTCTCGCACCGGGTTTGGCTCCGCAAGCAAAAGGCTTACGCCAACGCCCGTTTGCGACCCGTGGGCTGTAGTGTCTGGTTGGCCAATCGTGCTCGCCGGAGTAGATTATTCGGCTCGCTGCCCGTCGAAGCCATTCCGAATCCTATTGACACGGAGTTGTTTAAACCGCTGGAAAAGGCGTTAGCCAAACGAAAATTCGGCTTGTCACCCGACAAAAAATTGATTCTTTTCGCGGCGGCAAACGTATCGGCGGTGGGGAAAGGATTTATGTATTTTGAAAAAGGTTTGCATCTACTCCAGCAGCAACTAATTGACTCTGAAGGCGTTGAGCTGCTGATTTTTGGTGGCGGTGATGAAACGCTGTTGGAAAATCTCCCGTTCCGGTACCACTTTTTAGGATCGCTGAACGACGTACCGCAAATCAGCGCGGCGTACAGCGCCGCCGACGTATTCGTCACGCCCTCGCTGGAGGAGAATTTGCCCAACACGATCATGGAAGCGATGGCTTGCGGCACACCCGCCATTGGGTTCGACGTCGGCGGGATTCCCGAAATGATTACCCACCGGCAAACGGGCTATCTGGCCCGGTACCGTGCCGCCGACGACCTGGCCGAGGGAATGCGCTGGACGTTGGAACAATCGCCCGAAGCCTACGCCCAACTCGCCAACAACGCCCGGCAGTACGTGCTGGCCAACTACGCCGGGGCAGTGGTGGCGGGGCGGTACCTGAGCTTGTATGAATCCATTTTGAATGAGCGAATGAATGAATAGAAATATGCCTTGCGTTAGCCCGCAGCGGCGGACCGCCATTCACTCATTCTTTCATTCACTCATTCAAAAACCGTGCGACTCACCCTCATCACCGTCACCTTCAACGCCGAGCGGTACCTGGAGCGAACCATTCGGAGTATTCTGGCGCAGTCGACACTCGATGGGGTGGAATATCTGGTGATCGATGGTGCGTCAAAAGATAGTACGCTCAGCATCGTCCGGCGGTACGAAACCCACATTTCCCGCTGGATTTCCGAACCGGACGCGGGTATTTACGACGCCATGAACAAAGGATTGGCGCTGGCGACGGGCGAATTTGTCTGGTTTCTGAACGCGGGGGACCAACTCCACGATGAGCACGTCATCGCGCGACTCTACGAACGTTGGAGCGAAGCCACCGACGTGTACTACGGCGACGCACTCCTGGTCGATGACGACGACCGCGCACTGGGTCTGCGGAGCGAAGTGACGCCGCATCGACTGCCTCAGCGGGCGACTTGGCGCGATTTTGAACGGGGCATGGTCATTTGCCACCAATCTTTCGTGATGCGGCGGAGCCTGGCACCGAGTTACCGTTTGGCATATCCGTTCAGCGCCGATATTGATTGGGAAATCCGCTGTTTGAAAGTCGCCCGGAACGTCGTCAATCTCCAGATTCCCTTGTCAAACTACCTGGTTGGTGGTTTTTCCGTGAAAAATCATCGCCGTTCGCTCTACGATCGTTTCCTGATTCTGCGCGAGCATTTTGGGCTGCTGCCTACCCTCTGGAACCACGTCCGAATCGCGTGGCGGGCGGTAATGGGGCGCAGTGGCCGGACGACTTTTTTTGTCGTCCGACCACTTTAAAAGCGCCCCGGTATTCAAACTGCATCGCAGCAGTTTCATTCGCGAGGTATCTCTACCTGCGGACACTGGAAACTCAACCCTTGGGTTTTTGGGCCTCGTAGGTGTTGATAATCGGTGAGCGGTCCGGATTGCACTGGTACGACCGCCAGGATTCGTCGGCGAAAACCTCCACGATTCGGTAGCCTTTGTAGGTCGTTCCCCAGTTGCCGCCGAAGTGCCCGTCCCAGAAAAAGGGTTTGCCACCCGCCAGTTTCTCCTGGTCTTCGTTGTGATCGTGGCCGTGAAACGTGGCCAGCACGTTGGGCGTTTTTTGCAGCAACGCCATCACCTCGGCGCAGTCGATGCCATGGGTCGTCCACTTGGCGGCGGCGATGTGCATGAACACGAACACACCCTTTTTATCCGCATATTTTGCTAACTCCGCCCCGAGCCAACGGGCGTCGGGGCACACGTAGCCGCCTTTGCCATCGGAGGTGTCGGCCAGTACCACGGCGTAATCGCCGCGTACGAAACTGTGGTTGAGGCCGTAGCCCCAGGTTTGCTGCCACACCTCGCCCGAAACCATATCATGATTGCCCCGCGTGACAAAATAAGGCACTGGGAACCGCTCGAAGGCTGTTTTTACGTTGGGCAGGAACTTGGGGTCATCGTGAAATAAATCGCCGTTGACCACCACAAAATCCAAGCCAGTACCGCCTTTTTCGGTCTGCATCCACTTGACCAAATCGGCAAAATCGCGCTGTGAATCCACGCCCGGTTGCCCGTAGTGCCCATCGGAGGCCGTGGCAAATCGGAGTTTCAGTTCGGGCGGGCGACCTGCGAGGGTGAGGGTAGGCCAGGCGCTGGCTAGGGTAAGGCCGGTTTTTAGGAAAAGACGACGTTGCATGATTGGGATGTTGAAGGTTCGGACAAACATAAGGGCAACATCCACAATCAGACGTTACCCTTTGGTCAATCTTTCTCAGAAATCTTTCATTGCCACCGCAACGGTTCACCTGCACCTTTCCCAATACTTCACGGTGAGCAGTTCCCCGGTTACTAACCTGTCAACTCAGGCCGCCCGCATTGAAGGGGCTTCTTCCGGTACTACGATGACCCGGAACGGGATAGCCAGTTTTTCCAGCGCGTTTAACGTGGGGGCAAAGCGGGCAGGGTCAAGGTCGCTGTCCACGTACACCCGGATGGCTTGCTGGGCGGTGCTGACGCCCAACCCATGAATGCCTGCTTTTCCCAGGTATTTTTCCGAGAGCAGTTTCTTGATCTGATGAAGTGACGATTGCATAGCGACAAATTTCAGAGAAGTTCGATTTTTAAATCCGAAAGCACCCGATCGATTGGGTTGGCAATGCCGTAACTTCCGCCGGGCGGCCCGGCAAAGTACAGGCCCACGGCCTTTTTGTCTGGTTTAGAAACGACCAATGAACCGCTGTCGCCGCCCAAGCCAAAAAAAGCGTACCGGGGTGCTTCGGCTTCGATGCGAATTTGGTTTTCAAATTTAGCAAATACGTTCGGATTGCCGTGATCCATTCCAACCATTGCGTCGTAGGCCACGTCGGTAACGTGTCCTTCGGTATAGCCGGAGGTGCGACCAAACTTGCATATCTTCATTTCTTCCTGTGCCGATGTGAGGCCAACTATCCGGCCAATGCCAGGCAGGTTGGCTCGATGGACGACACCGGGCGATAGGCGGGCGATAGCCGCATCGACAGCGTTGAACGCAGAACTGTTCAACTGGATAGGTACCCATCGGGTTAGGGTTGCTATGGCATCAGCGTCAGAACCTCCGTCGGCAACCCCGGGTTGAAAAATGGCATCGCCCGGACTGGCCTGGTTGACGTTGGCGAAAACGTGGTTGTTGCTCAAAACGTACACCGCGTCGGGGTCGTCCCCGGCTGCGACTGAACGGCAAAAATAGGCGATGGTTCCGGCAGTGACCTAAAAATGACCCGCGCTGAGGCCTGCCCGCAGGGGACGAAGGCGCTGAATGGCGTAAGGATTGGGTGTAAGTCGGCTGCGGATGAGGGAATTAGCGGAAACCCGGAGAAAAGCCACGGGAGATTCGACCACATCGGTTGGAATCCCATCAATCTCACCCGGCAATCGGTCGGCAGCAGGAACCAGGGATGGGGAAGTTTTTGCACCACATGAATGCGAATGGCTGCCACGGGTTCGGCCTGGCCTTCGACTACTTTTTTGCCGATACCGATGGCGTGGACATTGTTGCCTACATTGAAACTGGCAGCGTGAACACTTAACTCGTAGACGCGTCCAACTACGGTGGCGTTGGTTTTCCGAAGGTAACGGGATTTAAGCTGTGCTTTGGCAGCCAGCAGGTCTTCGTTGGAGTAATTCATGGGATGAGATGGGTAGACAATAATCAATTGAAATTTAATCGCTTACAACCTCGGTGTCGCCGGTTTCATCGGCTTGTCCCAAGTCTGGGCACCGCGCACTTTTAGTTTCCGGCGAAACACTTTATCACCGGCCGTTACGTAAAGAATATCAGAATTAGGGCCACCAAACGCCACGTTGGAGGTCTGACGGCTGGATTTCGGCACGGGCAAAATGGCCTGAACCCGTCCGGCCTGGTCAAGAATCTGAATGCCGATGCGGGAGGTGACATAAATCCGCCCGTCGCGGTCACACTTGAGGCCATCCGACCAGGCGTTTTCTTCCGTGTCAGGCACGTGCAGGTAGCCGTAGCGCTGCCGGTGGGCCAGCGTTCCGTCGGGCTGAATCTGAAAAGCCCAGACCCAGTGCGTGGCCGATTCGGTGACGTACAGTTGCGTTTGGTCGGGCGAAAGCGTGAGGCCGTTGGCGAATTTTAGCCCTTCATCCACGACTACTTTTTCGCCCGAAGGACGAATCAGAATTAATTTGCTGGGATTTTCGCGGCCATCCGGCGAGGTCACGTACACGTTGCCATTATTCGCCACCGTGAGGTCATTGCCCACGAGGTCGCTGGCGAGGGCCTTTTCCGCGTCCGCCGCGTCGTAGGCCAGGAGTTGTTTGGTCGTCATCGAAACCGTGTACCGCCGCCCGTCGGGGCCATACGAAGTACCCGTCGCTTTTTTGGAATCGAGCGGCATCGCGACTGGCTTGCCATCCGAGCCGATTTTGTAGGTTTTGGCGTTGGGAATATCCTGGAAAACCATCTCGCCCTTGGCGTTGGCCGCCGGGCCTTCCGTGAACGTGTAGCCTTCACCCACCAACTGCCAATCTTCGCCGGGAATCAGAATGTCGGTCAAGGTCTGATTTTTGGACGTGCCCGCCTGAATTGGTTTCGGCCAATCTTTCCAGAGCCAGCGCATGGCTTCGGGAAAAAGTGCCGTGCCGTGTTTACCGTTGTGTCCGCCCTCCCCCCAAACGTGCTTGACGTCGTACCCGGCAAAGGTTAGGGAGCGTTCGAGGCTCTGATTGGCCATCCACCAGTCGCCGCCGTAAATATTGAGGTCGTTGGCCCCGTCCTGCAAAAACACCCGCAACGGTTTGGGGTCGTACTTGCGCACGAGCGTGGGATAGCGGTCGGCACCGCGAAGGCCGACGTAGGTGCCAATGGTCGAGAACACCCGCGAAAAAGCATCCGGGCGCTCCCAGGCGGCGGTAAACGCGCAAACGGCCCCGCTGCTCGAACCACCGATGGCCCGGTCGTTGCCATTTTGGGACAACCGGATAGCGCGACCGTCCGAGGTTTTTTGCTTCTCGACTTCGGGCAACAATTCTTCCAGGATAAACCGGGCGTAGGCATCACCGAGGCCGTCGTATTCAAAACTCCGGTTGAAGCGGTCGAGGGCCGCGTCGGGGTTGGCCGTCCGCACCTTGCCGGGCATGACAAACACGCCGATGGTGACGGGCATTTCTTTTTTGTGAATCAAATTATCGAACACGACCGGGGCTTTCCACTGGATTCCGTCCTGGTTGACGTACACGCAGGTAGGCTGGCCGGGGCGGTACTGAGCGGGTACGTACACCCAGTATTCGCGCCAGGTGCCGGGAAAGATTTTTGAGTTTTCAAACGTGAATTTGAGCACTTCCCCCTTCGGAACGCCGGACTGTTCGAGGCTGGCCGGGTCGTCGGGGTAGGTTTCGGTGGGCGCCTGGGCTGAAGAGTAGAGAGTACAGAGGATAGTGGATAGCAGCAGCAGGTATTTCATGAGTTCAGAGGTTTAGCTTCAAAGATGCTGATTCGGAGCCGTTTTTAAAAATAAAAACCCGACGGCGGGTCGGGTTTTTGGATTATTGCGTGGTGCCGCTCAAGTGAGACTGATTATAAAGTTGTATCCGGCCCGTCAGGGGACGAGGCCGGGGTGGGTTGAGGGCACAGACTGAGGATTAGCAAGAAATTGAACAGCAAGAAAGTACTCGTCACTGACTGCACCTTGGCCCCGAATACTCGGGGCCCGCCGTTCACAGAACAGCGATTATTTAAGGTTCGAGGTGACACACCTCGAACAACGTGGGAGAAACTAATGCCGCTTGCTGTGGGCGTACTTAACCATAGCCACCAAAAATACGCCACCGATAATATTACCTAGCGTAGCCAGTACCTGAAACCGGAGAAACTGAACCCAGCTCATTTGATTGGCTTCTGCAAAAAAAGCCATAAACACCTCTATGGAACCCACTATGCAATGGTGCAGTCCGGCAATGCTTATTAAAAAGGTTACTAAAAATATCATCACCACCCGGCTAAAAGTATCTTGTGCCGAACTCAGCAGCCACGAAAGCATGCCCATCAGCCAGCCTGCCATGATGCCGCTGATCAGGGTGGCACCTACGCTGTATTTGAGCATCTTTTCCGATACAAAATAAAAAAAATCTTTTCCGATAATATGCATTTCCGCGTTAAAGACCAGGGAAATACTTCCGAAAAGATACCCCCCTGCCAGGTTGCCCACATAAACAATGAGCCAGAGTTTGGCTAAACTACTTAACGTGGCCTGGCCGTTCATCACGGGCAGGGTGGCCAGCGTAGTATGCTCGGTAAACAACTCAGACCTGCCGATAATGACAAAAATATACCCAATCGGATATACCAAAGCCATCATCACGGCTAATTGACCGTTAGTTGACTCATTTTTGAAAAGCGTGTAGATGATCCCGATTATGAAAATGCTGAATCCTACTTCTAAACCTGCCGACAAAGAAGATAAAAACAGCCCCAAATCCGACCGGTTGTATTCTTTCAAACCAGTTTCGATTTGTTCACGCATGATTTCATAGGCCTCTTTGGGCTTTTCTTCGGGGGTGGTTTTAGGTGAGCTATCCATAGATAGATGCTGATAAATAAGTTAGAAAATGAGCCTGATTTATATTTTAAACTATGCGTAAGTTAACTCAACTTGATCGTTGCTTATGGCAAATCGATACGAGTTCCCAAACCAGCGTACTGATACCGAGCCCCAAAGCTTTGCTGTAAAGTAAGAAATCCCCCTTCCCCCGTGCAGTGTCCCGGAGCAATAGTAGCCACGTTCCACTCATCACGTAAGGCTTTGACCAGCCGATCTAACTCAGGCTGTGGAGTCTGAACTAAGTGAAGCCCCCCAAGCAGTAAATAGACCGAATTCTGTTTGGCAGCAATCGAGCCTAAAATTTGTTCGATGCCTGGATGAGAACACCCCACAACAAGAAATTGGCCGCGTGGCGTCTGAATGGCTAGGGAAAGTTCGGGGGTCTCACCAAAAAGGCGCACCTGGGCGATGTTACGTACTATGGTAATACCCGGCATTACCATAGTACTACTGTCGATACGACTCATATTCTCTTGCGGCCAGGGGCTGCCGTGGGATACCTGGAGTGGCACATCCCCATTAAAATAGCGCATATGAGTGGGTAAGGAAGGTTCCTTCCGACGGAAAAAGCCCATAGGAGTGGGTCCACCAAAATACTCATCATTGGGAACATAGATTTTGACTCCCGGATTGACCTTAAGCAAGTGGCGTAGGCCATCGGTATGATCGCCATGCCGATGGGAGATGACCACAAAGTCGAGCCGGGTTAGATCCACACCTAATGCTTTGGCATTATGAGCAAATGTATCCGAATTGTTTCCCGTATCGAATAAGATACGTTTACCCTGATATTCAATCAGAGCCGCAAAGCCCCAATCTTGCTTCAATGTAGCCACTTTGCTAAAGGCATCCACTAAAATGGTAACCCGGTTTTGTGCCTGAGCTAAACAAGTTGTTAGCCAAAGGAACATGAATGAGCCGATAGTAACTGCTTGAAGGCTAAACGTTATTTTCATAATAAGCTATTCTAAACTTGTTATATAACCTCGACTATATTGAGCTAAAGGTCTTGCCACCGTTCCTTCAGTTCTGACTATCCAATGGCTAAATACTGGACTGCTTGAGCACTTTATAAAGCATGGCAAAATTGATTCCGGCTAAGAAGGCCATAGGAATGCGTCGGTAAAGCAGATCTGCCTCCGTGGTCGGTGTCGTCCCCACCGACCACTACTTGCTTTAGAATACTTCCCTAAAATGTGTAAGTAACCCAAAGTCATACATTTTGTTCATAAAACAACGCTGAGGAAAACCTGTATAAGAACAGTGGTTGGTGAGGACACCGACGACGGAGGCAGGTTTGGCGGAAGAGTTTTCGATAGAGTTTCAAAAAATACTTATCGCCAAAGATGAGGGCTGAATTACTCGAATCCACCCCCAGAACCCGGCTGCTGATTGGCCCCCGGATGTCTTCGGGATCGAGGCCCTTGCCCCGCTGAAAATGCAGCCGACCCACGGCCTGCCCGACCGACAAATTGGTGGCTATC
>JAJAZB010000118.1 GCA_026785975.1 Cytophagaceae bacterium
GACCAATCGGGGCAGTGGTCAGACGGTACGTCGGACCCGAAGTTCCTGTCGGCAGAGGCAGGTTTTTAGGCAAGACAGCCTTCACATGAAAAACCCAAACAGCCTTTAAGAAACCATGCTTCATACCACCATTGGTAATGCCGGGCACCTGCTCGTAATTGTATCGTTTGTCACGTCGCTGGTGGCGGCGTTTGGCTACTTTAAAGCCACCCAGGCCACGGCCCTCGACCAGGCAACCGACTGGCGGAAGTTTGCCCGTTGGGCCTTTATCGGGCATGGTCTGGCCGTTGTGGGCGTAGTCGCTTCGCTGTTTGGCATTATTTACAACCACTATTTCGAGTACCACTACGCCTGGAGTCACTCCAGCCGCAGCCTGCCCGTGTACTACATGATTTCCTGTTTCTGGGAAGGGCAGGAGGGAAGTTTCCTGCTGTGGATCTTCTGGAACGTGGTGCTGGGCGTGACGCTCATCGGTACCAGTAAAACCTGGGAAGCGCCGATCATGACCGTGTTTGCGGTGGTGCAGGCGTTTTTATGTTCGATGATCCTGGGCACCGTCCTTCCGGGACTGGATCTGAAAATCGGTTCCTCGCCGTTTCTACTCCTGCGCGAAGCGTTCACGGTTGCCGAAGCACCCTTCCTGGCCACCAATCCCAACTACATCCCGCCCGATGGCAACGGCCTGAATCCGCTGTTGCAGAACTACTGGATGGTGATTCACCCCCCGACGCTTTTTCTGGGTTTTGCCCTGACGCTGGTACCCTTTGCCTTCGTCATCGCCGGGTTGTGGCGGAAACAATACAAAGAATGGGTTCGGCCCGCTTTGCCCTGGGCCTTGAGCGCGGCGGCAATCCTGGGCGTGGGTATTCTGATGGGCGCGTACTGGGCCTACGAAACGCTCACGTTTGGCGGCTACTGGAGTTGGGACCCCGTCGAAAACGCGGTGTACGTGCCCTGGCTGGTGTTGATTGGCGCGATTCACACGATGATCGTGTACCGCTCGTCGGAAGCAGCCCTGCGCACGGCCATGATTCTGACTATTGCCAGTTTTGTGCTGGTTTTGTACGCGACGTTCCTCACGCGAAGTGGTATTTTGGGCAACGCCTCGGTGCATTCGTTCACCGATTTAGGGCTTTCGGGGCAACTGTTAATTTATCTGCTGGCCTTCGTTGTGCTGGCCATTGGGCTACTGGCCTGGCGCTGGAAACAGATTCCCGGTGACGAAAAAGAAGCCACGCTGTACAGCCGTGAATTCTGGATTTTCAGCGGAGCAACCGTGCTTTGTCTGGCCAGTTTTCAGGTGTTGATTACCACCTCGATTCCGGTGTACAACAAAATCATGGAGGGCCTGGGTTTTGTGTCGAATCTGGCCCCACCCGCCAATGCCGTTGCGCATTACACCAAGTTTCAACTTTGGTTTTTCGTCGTCGTGGCTATTCTGACGGGTATCGGGCAGTACGTTTGGTGGAACCGCTTGAAGGCCGGAAAATCTGCTCCCGTGGAAGGCGTGAAAAGCAGAAAGCCGCAGGTCGCTGTCCGGGGACTGAGTGGTAATTGGTTGAAGCAACTGGGTGCCTGGGAGGTATTTTCAACGCCCCTGATGATTACGTTGATCCTAACGGCGGCGATTATTTCGTTGGGCAAAGTCACCAATCCCATTTACATCGTGGTGGTGCTGGCTTCCGTTTTTGCCCTCGTAACCAACGGCACCATTTTGTTGCGCGTGTTTCGTGGAAATTACAAACTCTCGGGTGGGGCCGTGGCGCACATCGGCGTGGCCCTGATGCTGATTGGTATTTTGTTTTCGTCGGGGTATTCGCGGGTGGTGTCCATCAATTCTTCCGGCCTGCTCATCTCGGACTCCGAGGATTTCACGAAAAATAACAACCAGGAAAACAAAGAAAACGCGATGCTCTGGCTGGGGAAACCCACGCCGATGTCGGGGTATATCGTGACTTACAAAGGCCAGCGCATCGAAACCCGCGCGTTGTCGGGCTATTTTCCGAAAGAGAATTTTGAGTTGATCGAAGGCGATTTCCACGCCGTAGCTAAGCAGGATGTGGTGCAAAACGGTCAGACATTTTACAAAAAAGGCGATACACTGGCCGTTTACCCCGAAAATACCTACTTCGAAGTGGAGTACCGCGAACCCAGCGGCAAGGTGTTTTCACTGTACCCCCGGGCGCAGGTCAACCCGAAGATGGGCCTGATTCCCTCGCCCGATATTCGGCACAGCCTGCGCAACGATATGTACACGCACGTGCAGGCAATCAAAGTGGGCGATGAGGACGATTGGGGCAAAACCGAGCGGCACACGGTGGCGATGGCCGATACCTTTTTTGTCAATGATTACGTGGCGATTCTCGACAACGTCGCCCGGGTCAATGAAGTGGAAGGCGTCACGTTGGGTCCCGGCGATGCCGCCGTGCAGGCCACGATTCGCGTACTCGACGCGGGCAAAATACATGAACTTCGCCCAACCTACGTCATCAAAGACCGGCTGGTGGGCCGCAAGCCCGAAATCAACCGGGAGATTGGCCTGCGCCTGGCTTTCGACAACATCGACCCGAAGACGGGGTCATTTACCTTCACCGTCAACACGACTCAGCGCGATTACATTGTGATGAAGGCCCTCGAAAAGCCGCTCATCAACGTCCTCTGGATCGGCGCGCTGGTAGTGACGCTCGGGTTTGTCATGGCCATTGGGCGTCGCTGGCGCGAATTCCGATTGATGCAGGAGAAAGCCGCCGTGTAATTCTGTAACCATGAACCTCAAAGAAACCCTGCTTCTCTCGGCGGCCGTGGGCTTTTTCCTGATCTGGATGGGCGAGTTGTTCAACGGTATTCCACTGAAAGCGAGTTACATCTGGGCAATGGGTTCGATTGCTTGTCTGCTGTATTTTCAGTACGCCAAAAACGTCCGGCTGAAGCAGGAAGAAGAGCGAGTCGCGACAAAACGCTCGACGGGGGGAATCGAGAAAAAACAAATTTCCTTGAAGCGGAAAGGACGCAAAGCGTAACCGGCGCGAATTTTTGCGGTGAAACTTCTTATCTTCAAGCCGACAACCCGGCTCTGCTCCGGGGTCGTTGTAGATCCGGCCCCTGTTTTGCCTACTCAACCGAATGGATTCCCAAAACTTCTTTATCATCCTGCTGACCCTGCTAGCTTCGGCTTTTTTCTCGGGCGTCGAGATGGCCTACATTTCGGCCAACCGGTTGTATTTTGAGTTGCAGGCCAAGCAGGGTGTCATTACGGGTACCATCATCGCCAATTTTATCAAACATCCTTCGCGCTTCATTGGCACGATGCTCATTGGCAATACGCTGGCGCTGGTGCTGTACGGCATTTTTATGGAAGGGTACCTCCACGAAGTTATTGACATGGCTCTGGAGCGGCTGCCGCCATTCCTGCAGTTTCTCAATAACCGGTTTCTCGAAATTCTTATTCCGGCGTTGCTAGCGACTATTCTGGTGTTGGCCGTTGCTGAATTTGTGCCAAAAAGTCTATTCCTGCTTAATCCTGACGTTTTTCTGGAAGTCCTGGCGATTCCACTCTGGCTGATTTATTACATCATGTCGCCACTCGTGTATGGTATCGTGACCTTGTCGAAGTGGTTTATAATCAACGTGCTGCGCTTAGAGTATTCCGAAAATCGCCCCGTTTTCGGCCTGACTGATTTGAATAATTACCTCCAGAATCTCAACAAAAACGACATCAACCGGACGGAAGAAGTTGCGGAGGTCGATACCAAAATCTTCAACAACGCCCTCGAATTTCGGGAGGTACGCGTGGGCGATTGCATGATTCCCCGCACCGAAATCGTGGCCGTCGACGTGGAGGATGGCATAGCCGAACTCAAAAAAACGTTTCAGGAAAGCGGGCATTCCAAGGTGCTTGTTTATGATGAAACCATCGAAGACGTACTCGGGTATTGTCATTCGCTGGCGCTTTTCAAAAAACCCAAGGACATCAAAAGTATCCTGACGCCCATCCTGATCGTGCCCGAAGCCATGCTCGCCCAGGATTTACTCATCAAGTTTACCCAGGAACGGAAAAGTGTAGCGCTGGTAGTCGATGAATTCGGCGGAACATCGGGATTGGTGTCGCTGGAGGATATTGTCGAGCAGATTTTCGGCGAAATTCAGGACGAGCACGATACCCACGAAGACTGGGAAGAACACAAAGTTGACGAGCGCACCTACCTGCTTTCGGGACGGCACGAGGTAGAGTATTTGAATGAAAAATACGGCTGGAACTTACCCGAAGGCGATTATGACACGTTGGGCGGGATGATCATCGCCCTCAACGAGGACATTCCGCAGGTCAGCGAAGTGGTCATCATGCACCCCTTCACGTTCACGATTCTTTCCATGAAAGACGCCCGCATCGAAACCGTAAGGATCAACATCACCGGCTCGCTCGACTACTCGGTGGGGTGAGGATTTAACGCTTAGCCTCACCCCGACCCTCTCCGGTGGAGAGGGTGATTCAGAAACTTGTGTTTGCCTCCCTCTCCACCGGAGAGGGCCGGGGTGAGGCCAAACAGCCCTAACGAAGCAGGAGAGTAACTTTCAATGCAACGACTTATCGCCGCCCCGTTGCCATTCCTGGAAAGCCGCTTGGGCTTCAGGCATGGGCAGATGAATCATCTCAATTTTGCGTTCCTGAATCGGGAGCGGAATTTCATCGTAAATAAAGGCATCGTCAAAGCCGATGTTGGCGGCATCGTGGCGGGTATTGGCAAAATAAACCCGGTCGGGCCGCGCCCAATAAATCGCCCCCAGGCACATGGGGCAAGGTTCGCAGGACGTGTATAATTCGCAGCCTGCGAGCTGGAAAGTTCCCAGTGTACGGCAGGCGTCGCGGATGGCGACGATTTCGGCGTGCGCTGTGGGGTCGTTGGTCGAGGTGACCAAATTTTGTCCCTGCCCAACAATCACGCCATCGCGCACCACCACCGCGCCAAATGGTCCACCTGTGCCTTCGCGCTGCCCCTGGAAAGACAACTCGATGGCTTTTTGCATGAATTGGTGTGGGTTACCGGGCATAGCAAAAGGTAATTTAAGGTTCAAAAGTAGCCGCGCCGTTAAAATAGTGCATTTTCTGCGAATGGTTTTTCGTGAGTTCGCGTAATTCCACTACTTTTCAGGGATTTACTTCTTTTCCTAATCCTTCTCTAAAATCGTATGGAACCTCAAACCACTTTTTCGCCCCAATCAGATCAGCCCCTGCAAGCCGACGAGCGCAGCACGGCCATGTGGATGCACCTCGCGCCGCTGATCGCTATGTTCGTCAATATGCTGATACCCATTCCCCTTTTGTCGCTGATTACCGTCGGCATCCTGTACTACACGCAGAAAGATAAATCGGCGTTCATTGCCCGGCACGGCAAGGAATCACTTAACTTTCAGATTACACTTTTTTTGGTGGGCGTCGTGATGTTCATCGTATTTGCCGTGGTATTTGGTGGCTCCATCCTGGGCATTATTACCGGAGCCGACAATGGCGATCTGAGTGGAGTTGGCGCGGCTGGTCTGGTGGGTGGCGGACTGGCCCTCGGCGGAGTAGCGTTGCTTATCGGCCTGGGGGTTGCTGTGCTGCTGATTATTGCGGCGATGCGGGCCAACAGCGGCCAGAATTATCGCTATCCGGTGTCTTTACGTTTGGTCAAATAGCGCTCGCTTAATTCTACTTTGTCAGATTAGGTTTGATAAATGTATAGGTGGGCGTTTTGAGATCGGAGTCGATGCCGTTGCTCAATAGCCTGCCAAAGTGTTTCGGCCTGATTGAGCTTATTTAACAACGACTTTGCCAGCATTAACTTGATGTCGGAACAAGATAATAAGGGTAGATCATCGGCTTCGTCAAGGCGGGTATGTAACATGAAGTGCAAGGCCATCATTGTTAAAGCAACCTGATGATACCAAGCCATCCACGAACGAGTTTGGTTCTGATGCAGACCCAATTCCTGCTTTATATCCTGAAAGGCCCGCTCGACCGCAACGGCGGCCCGGCCATACCGTTGCATCTGCCGATGAAGACTCGTCACTAAACTTACCTCCCCTGTGGGGGTATACACCAAACCGTATTTCAGGTCCGAACCGTCCACTTGTCGGCTCACCAGTAAGTGTAGTGCCTGAGTAGAACCAGCCATATCCAGTTTCCACAGCCAGATGGGGAGCAACACCGCCTGGCGGGTCAACCGACCTTGTGTACCAGACCGGTAGGTTAAGGTTTGCCAAACCAGGCCCGGTTGATGGTCCAAGAGTTTTTTGAGTAAAACAGGGCGTTGCTCACTCACAAACCGAGTTGGGCGACGGCCTTTGCCGTTTTACAACGGCCTGAGTTTTAAGACCATTCCTGGGGCAAAAACGGCCGGGCATTCACCAGGCCTACTTGTTGGCCTTTAACCAATGCGGCAAACACGCCGACCTGTGCGTTACAAACTTTACCGATATTGCCAATATACTGGCGGGCTACGCCCACGCTTTTGGTACCTGCTTTTTCCCAGCCGGTCTCGTCTAAAATTAAGCCCTGCTCGCCCGGCAGGTTTTGCAAACTCTGTTGAGTCTGGATGGCAACGGTCTGCATCACCCCGAAGGCATCCCAGGGTGACTCCCTGATAAAGTGGTGTAGCTGTTGGTGCCGCTATCAGGGATTCGTTCTTGCATACGTTCAATATTGGACTTTCCTTCGTGAAAAAGTCCTTTGATATACTGCTGGGCTTTGGGCAGATTATTCTTCAATCCACAGATGAAGTGCGACACATACCGGCTGGTGTAGGCGTCGAGTTTTTTTCAGTAACGGGTAGTTCCATAGTGCTAAAATAGGCTATGTTTGCCAATCTGACAAAGTAGAATTAAGTACTTGTTATTAAGTTTAGGACTTACGCTCAAAGGGCTTGAAGACGCGGATTAATGAGTTCATTTTTCAGGTACTCGGTAAATAACCCGGATCGAAGTTGGTAAAGCGTTGCTCCAGTTGCCGGGCTTTAACTTTTAGTGAAACCCAGGCATGGTAGCAGCAAGCCGAGTGATTTCGCTGCGCACGGGCTTGGCGGCATTGACATTTTTCGCTGCCGGTCAGTTGCTTGAAGCCTCGGTGAAAGTCCTCGATCTGCCAACGCCGGTCGTTGTTTTTCTCAACCACCGAGCGCGGCACAGCCTCGTCTAAGTCATTGGCGGTCCGCCGCGCGGTGATGACCCAGTCAATGTCACCGTTTGGGGCGACTATCTTGAACAACTTAACCAAAAACGGAACTTCTTTCAACTTGACATTCAAGCCGTTGACTTGACTATCTGCGTCAAAATCAATCGTTTGCAAATGCACATACCCGCTTTCTTTGCTCAAACTCACCAGGCGGTTGCTCTTCAAGGTGGTGAAGAACAGCCAACCCGAGCGCTGAATTAGTTTAAGGTTCTCGACGGAGGCATACCAAGTGTCGAAGAGAATCCGGCGGGCCTGAAGCGGACGCCGCGCGGGGTTTTGTCGGCCTGAGCGCGGATGAACATCTCCCGGAAGTGTTCATTTTTGCTTTTCCTATCGCCATCAGGATCGTAGATTCGGTAATCAACGGGGAAAAAGTCACCCGCTTCCCCCGAAGAATGCACCAAATTGACCAAGCCAATGCCCCGTACCAAGCCGTGTTCATTGCCGCACGGGCGGCCCCGCCGAATACTGGCGTTTGACCAACTCGATAAAGCGCGAATAGCGTTTGGTTTGAACGCTATCGTCAACAACCAAAAATGAATCCCTATCGTCCTGAATATGAAATGATACCAAGTCCCAAAGATGACGAGGCGTGAACCGGGAGCGATTCAAAAAGTCGTTGATTACGTCGTGACTAACGCCTTCGAGGTGGTCAGCCAGGTTCGTGCAGGTGTAGTTGAGGGGGGTACTGAGCAGGTATTCTACGTAGCGTCGTTTTTCAAACATGACTTTTTTTACTCAAGTTAACCCTTCAAGCGTAAGTCCTATAAATAACAAAGTGGTTAGGTGAAAAGAAGAAAAGCCCCCGCTCGTAGCAGGGTTTTTTTTTTGAAATACTTTTCAATCCTCCTTCAAATCCTGAATATCCAGCATCCCCACGGGTCGCCCGTTTTCGGTGACCAGGATTGTGTCGACGCTGGTTTGTTTGAAGAGCGCGGCGGCGGCATCGAGCAGTTCGGACGCTTCGATGGAAATGGGCGGCCTGTAATCGAAATCACCCATCGTTTTGCTCAACACCTCGCGGCCCTGTTCGGTGAGTTTGCGACGAAGATCACCATCCGTGAAAATGCCTTTCAACGTGCCGTTTTCGTCCAGCACGGTCACACAACCAAACCCGTACTCCGTCATTTTAATGATGGCGTCGGCCAACACCGTATCGGCGCTGACGGTCGGGTTGATGCCGTTGATAGCTTCACCCACTTTGACCGTAATCAATCGGGTGTGTTCGATAAACTGGTTGGTGCCGATGGCCGTGAAGTTATTTTCGGTCAATGCTTTCATCAGCTTCCAGGGCACCGTGATGGTGTGACAGCCCAAATCGATGGCGTTGCGGACGTGCTCGGTATTGCGCACCGACGAAAACATGACTTTGGAATCGTAGCCGTAACTATCCACCAGTTCGACCACGTCGGCCAGCAAACTGAGCGCATCGTAACCCTGATCCTGCATCCGGCCCGCCAGTACGCAGATGTACGTGGCCCCCGCGCAGGCGGCCATGTACGCCTGCTGAATGGTGTAGACGAGGTGAACGTTGACCATCAGCCCCCGGCTGGTCAGGATTTTACAAGCCTTCACCCCTTCGAGCGAAACGGGGATTTTAAAAACGGTTTTTTGTGGGTCGAGGCCCAGGGCCAGTTGGCGGTCGGCGTCGGCCACGATGGCGTCGGCGGTTTCGCCCAGGGCTTCGATTTGGAGGATGGGCACCATGCCCGCCAGTTTCACAATGGTTTCGTCGAGGTTGGTCACGCCCTCGCGGTGCATAAACGTGGGCGTGGTGGTGAGGCCGGTGAGGAAGCCGAGGCCAAAGGCGGTTTCGATTTCCTTTAAATCGGCGGAATCCAGGTATAATTCCATGTGGATCAGGTAGTTGTTTCTAACAGTGAGGCGTTGGCAGGGAACAAAAAGGCTAACTTTCGGGCGCAAAGTTGGCGAAAATGAGGGGAAATGCGGGGTGGGAAACCGAAATTTAGAAAGAAACCTGGCGGTACACGTCGCCGAGTTTGAATTGAAAATCGTCCAGTTGGACAAAATCGTCGGCGGAAGAAAGATTACGAACTACCCACTCGCCCGGTTCCTGGGGCCGCGAAACGACGCGGGCCGACACGGCGTGTTGCTCCACAAACAGCACATGGCGCAGCGAAGGAATGGTTTTGTACGCTTCGAGTTTGGTGGTCTGGTCGAATTTGCGCGTGGAATCGGAGAAAATTTCGACGACGATTTCCAGATTGCTCAGGCCCTTCCGCCGCTGCCGACCCACGACGACTTCCCGCATTTCGGGCTTCCCGCGCACCACCGATACATCGGCGTTGAACGATTTGTTGCTATCGGGCGGCTGAATTTTAACGTTGGAACCCAGCACGATACAGTCGTTGATTGCGTTGAAGTACGCACTGAACTGAACGCCCAGGGCGATCACCAAGGCTTCGTGTGGGATGGAAGCCTCACCCATAAATGAAAAAATTTCGCCGTCGGCGTACTCGATTTGGTAGTCTACCTCGTCGACCAGGTTCCAGTACTCCTCAAGTGTGGCGGCAACGCGAAGTTCGTCGGGTATTTCTACCCAACTGAGCGGCAGTTTTGGGGGCGAGAGCGTTTGCATCGGGCAAGCGGTTGGTTTTCAGTAAAATACAGGATTGGCAGTGAAATCAATCCTCTTCTTCCGTCTCTTTTTTGCCAAACACGGCCCGGAAGGTGGGGGCCATGTGAATCATTTGCTCCACCTGGCTTTTCGCCGCGTGGAAGAGTTTGTAGTTGTAGCCCTGCCGAATGAGTTCCTGCAAGGCATTGGCCAGTTGAATCAGATCATTGACCCGCACCGAAAAATCTTCGACGACGTACATCGTGAACCCCCGGTCGTAATCATCGGCAAAAAACAACACGAGGTGAAAGTCTTCGCCCTGCATGAACGACGTAACCTGGCTATGCGAAAAAATCTTGAACATCGCCTGGTTGTCGACCAGCGCGTCAATTATTTCTACATCGTTGTTGGTAACGTATAAATTGGGCGTGAGGTGCCGGGAAATCTCCATCGTGGGGACGAACTGTGGGGGCATGGTAAAGGACGGGATGGTTTGGCAAAAAAGAAAACCTTCGGGGTAAAAAGGCCCGAAGGTTCTTCCTGCTTACAAAACCCGCACCACCCGCTCTCAGGCCAATTCGGGCAGGGAGTTGCGGTATTTTACCTCCACGTTGTGCAACTCGATGAGCGGTTTGAGAAATTCTTCGAGTAGGCTGACGTCCAACTGGCTGGCCGCGTCGCACAGGGCTTCCGAAGGGCAGGTGTGGGCTTCGATGAACAGCCCG
Source organism: Cytophagaceae bacterium (assembly GCA_026785975.1). Classification (GTDB taxonomy): domain Bacteria; phylum Bacteroidota; class Bacteroidia; order Cytophagales; family Spirosomataceae; genus JAJAZB01. The sequence continues at coordinate 10,514 of JAJAZB010000118.1, forward strand.
TCGACGCCCGCCGCGATGCCACTCCGGGCCAGGACGGGCAGGTATTCGCGGGCACCGCCCCGGGCGTCTTTTGAGGGAATGCCGTATTTACGAATAGCGTGCGTCACATCAAAAACGACTGGATAACCCGTTTTGGCCAGGTGATAAAAACTGCGCGGATCGACCACTAAATCGTTGTAACCGAAAGTGTAACCGCGCTCAGTCAGGATAATCTGCTCGTTACCCGAATCTTCAATTTTCTTCACCGGGTGCTTCATATTTTCGGGGGCCAGGAATTGCCCGTGCTTCACGTTGACCACCCGGCCCGTTTGGGCGGCGGCCACCGTCAGCGTAGTTTGCATACACAAATACGCCGGAATTTGGAGCACGTCCACGACCTCGGCCACGGGGGCGCACTGGTCGGGGTAATGCACGTCGGTGAGGAGCGGGAAGCCAAATTGCTCTTTCACTTTCGCCAGAATCCTGATACCCGCGTCGAGGCCCGGCCCGGCGTAATAGTCGAGGCTGCTGCGATTGTCTTTCTGAAACGAGGACTTGTAAATGATCCCGATGCCGAGGCGTTCGGAAATACCTTTGAGCTTTTCGGCCACCGTCATCATGATTTTTTCGTCCTCGATCACGCAGGGACCGGAGATGAGAAACAACGCATCGGCACCGCAGGGGATATCGCCGACGCGGACTATTTTTTGGGACATGGTTTTTAAGAATTCAGATTGATTCGTACCGTTTTTTCAGTCAGTACGATGAAATGATGAGGTGTAATTTCTTCCCGAAAATTATTCAGGAACCGGCTCAGCACCGCGATTTTATTGACCGGTCGTTCGTCGTCCAACCGCATCAGAACGACACCAGCGTGTGGCATCCGATCCCGGAAAACAAGCTCGCCAAAATCCTTGTCATGGAAACAATGATGCGTTGTTTGGCTCGGGCGTGGGCAATAATCTGAACATCCTCCCAACCGGGCGATTCGTCGGGTACTGAATACACGTCATGACCTTGCTCCATTAGCCAGCGGGCAACGCTTGGGCCTGTGCGTTCGTCGACAAGCAATCGCATCAGGCCGCAAGGGGAACGAAGGTGCTGCTCTCCAGGGTCTGGGCGGCAAACGCCAGGCAAGCCCGGATGTCTTCTTCGGTCAGGTAGGTGTATTCATCAAGAATCTCCTGGTGTGTTGATCCACTGGCCAGCAAGCCCACGATGAATTGTACGGAAAGACGAGTGCCTTTTACCACGGGTTTCCCCACTAAAACCGTGCGGTTTGATTCAACGCGTTGAAGTAAGTTTTCCATTGATACTTTTGAGTCAGGCCGCAATTCTCGTCGGCAAATTTTCCACCAGCAATTGCGGCAATTGCTCGTTGGCCAACACATTGGAGGCGTCAAGCACTTCAATGCCTACCAGCAATTCGCCCGCGCCGAGGTTAAGCGAAATTTCGTCCGTCAGGCGCATGGTGCGGCATTGATGTTCGCCCTCCACGAGGCGGATGTACAACGCGTCCACCGTTTCGTCGTAACTAATTTTCATAGTTCAGAAATAATACGTGTATCCGGTTACTACCACAATTTCATCGTTTTCTTCGACAAAAACCGGCTCAACCTGCTTGATGGCGTACGGCTTACCTTGCCAGGAGTTGTGGTAAGGAAAATTGTAACGGCATTTCAAACGATTTTTCTTAGCGGGTTCCGCGATGCCCTGCCGGATGGCCGTTTCGATTTCGGACGAGTCGGTACCGCGTTCTTCGGCCTGTTCCACGGCGTGTTTCGACAGGCGAATCAGAACAGTTGGCGTAGTTAACGGCCATGTTCACATCCGCTTGTACAACTTCTTGAGCAAATCGATGCTGATGGTTTTCTTCCAGTTTTCGCCAATAGCGTGGTTCCACATGTGCGGTAAATTGTAGGCAACCTCCGCCATTTGAGCGATAGTTTTGTCGTTCCAGCTTTTGGCCAAACCCTGCGGCAAATCAATTTTGTGGTGCGCTGCCATCGTCTTGAATTCTCTGACGCCCTCGGGGTAATAATCCTCAAGGTGATTCATAATCACGCAGTTGGCGTAACAATGCCGGTACCCCAGAATCTTGGATAATCCGTAACTGAGTGCGTGGCACACGCCCACCTCGGAGTACGTCAGGCTGAGGCCGCCCATCAACGAAGCCACCATGAGTTTCTCGTCGTTTTCGGGCTTCTGACCGCTTTTTTCACCCAGAAAGACTTCGCGGCACAGTTTCATGGCCTGCTCGGCAAAGGCGTGGGAGTAGGCGTTGTTCATCCGCCCGTTTTCCGACTCGATGCAGTGAATGTACGTGTCCATGCCCGTGTAAAACCACCAGTCGCGCGGCACGGTTTTGATCAAATCAGGATCGAGTACAACCTGGTTAAAAACGGTCCATTCGCACTTCAAGCCGAGTTTTTTCTCCGGTCCCGTCAACACGGCCGTTGTCGAAACTTCCGCTCCGGTACCCGAAATCGTCGGTACGCCCACGTGGTACACGCCGGGATACTTGATCAGATCCAAGCCCTGGTAGAGCGTCGAGGAGCCTTCGTTGGTGAGCATCAGCGATAGCGCTTTGGCAATATCCAGGATGCTCCCACCGCCAATGCCCACGACTCCGGCGGGGAGGCCTTTTTTCTCCAGAATCTCGTCGCGCAGGGTATCGATTTGCTCGGTAGTTGGCTCGTGTTCTTCAACACTGATAAAATAAACCAGATCCTGGAGTTTGGCCGGAAGGTCATGTTCTAAGGATTTGCCTTTAAAATAATTATCAACGATGAAGACAAAATACTGCTGGTTCTCCGACCGGCGTGGTTCCAGGATGTCGTCGAGTTGGTGGAAACTACCCCGTCCAAAGACGGTTTTTTCGATGCCTTTAAAGTTTTTGTGCATGTTAACTAGTTACGAAACTTGTTGCGTCCAGTCTGCGAGTTGAATACCGGAGATGCGTGAAAAATGAGCGGTGTTGTTGGTGACCATGACCCAACCATTGACGACCGCCGTTGAATCAATAAATCGAAATCTGGGATGCGTGTGCCCAAGCGTTGCAAGCAGGCTTTTTCCTGAGCAAAAAATTCAATGGTACCTGTAATTGGGATGACGCGTACATCCTGAATAATAGTTTCGATCAACTGCAAGTGATGTTCGTGTCGCTGGCTGAGTTCGGCTCCTACCCGGAGTTCGATTACCGTAATTTCTGAAATCTGACAATTGCCACGCCCGATCCGGTTCAACCGCTCATTGATTTGATAGCGCCCTTTAAAAAGGTCAACAATCAGATTCATGTCGAGGAGATACATCAGTCGTCGAGGTTGATATCGCGGTTGGGTGTGCGGGCGTTACGAATCATTTCAACCAGTTCATCAGCCGTTTCTTCCGACTCCCAGGCACCGTAGTACTTGTCGAAGTCAGCGGGTTTTTTCTCTTCAATCGTTTCACCCTTCAGTGACTCCGACAGCCGCGCAATCAAATCCAGCCGGGCATCGTGGCTCAGTTTGGTCAATTCGGGCAAATAGTGCTCAATTTGTTTTTGCTCAAACGTACTCATCGTCGTTCCTGATTTTGAGTGAATTACGCCTCCACACTCAGCGCCTTGCGCACCGCTTCGCCAATTTTTCCGGCCAATGCTTCAACCTCTTCCGGGGTCCAGGTGCAGCGGATGCCAAACGAAATCAAGCGCCCGACCACGTCCTGCGACTGGGGCAAATCGAGGTTGGCGTAGTCCTGCGGGGCACCCAGAATTTCGATGGGCAGTTTGCCGGCCGTACGCATTTCCTTGATATGATCCCACTGGTTGATGAAGTGGTACATATTGGTAAACCAGTAATTGAACCCGCCGATACCCGCCGCATTGAATTCATCCACGACGCGTTTAGCCGTTTCGGTATCGGGCAACAGCAGGTTCAGGAACGTCGCTGAGTCGCCGTCGGGGTCAGGAATGCGGGCGAACGCGACGCCCGGTACTTCGCTCAGCCGGTTCATCAGTGCTGTTTTATGCTGATTGTTTTTCTCGATAATCAACGGTACCCGGCGCGTCTGGGCGACACCAACGGCGGCGTGGAGTTCGGAAATGCGGTAATTGAAGCCGATGATCGGGTGTTGTTCCATGCCCCGGTTGCTGCCCACGTGGTCGTGACCGTGGTCGGCGTAGCTATCGGCGAGTTGGTAGGCGGGTTCGTCGTTGGTGACCATCACGCCGCCTTCGCCCGCCGTGGCAATTTTGAAAAAGTCGAAGGAATACGCGCCGGTTTTGCCCCAAAGCCCGGTAGCCGTGCCGTGATAACGGGCACCCAAAGCCTGCCCGGCATCTTCGACCAACACCAGATTATGCTCCTGAATCACCGCCATGATGGCCTCCATGTCGGCCATTTGTCCGCACATGTGTACCAGACAAACGCCTTTGGTCTTCGGCGTGATGGCTTTGCGAATGCCTTCCGCGCTGAGGCAAAGGGTTTCGTCGATTTCAGCAAAAACCGGCAGGGCGCCAATCATCAGCGCGGCTTCGATGGTGGCCACGTAGGTGAACGGCGGTACGATGACCTCATCGCCCGCGCCGATACCCGCCGCAACCATCGCGCACTGGGCGGCGGTGGAGCCGCTCGATACGGCGTGGGCAAAACCGGCACCCACCAACTTGCAAACTTCAGCCTCAAACTCGCGGGCCTTCCAAACGTTGTTGCGTTGGGCGTCGTGGTTGTACCGGAACAAAATGCCGGTTTCCAGTACGTCGTTGATTTCTTTGCGCTCTTCCGCGCCAAATAGTTCGGTTCCGGGCATGACTAAACAGGTAGCGCCGACCTGTTGTCGGCTTTAAATAAATAATTTGCCGACCACGCGTCGGCGCTACTTGGGTGCAAAAGTAGGTATTTTGGGCGCAAATTGGAAATCGAAGGTTGTTTTTGGCCTTTTCCAAGAATTACTGCGCTGAAACGCGCTTATCTTTGAATAAAACGCAGTGAGCCTTAAAATGGAACAACCAACATTGCAAGTAGGCGGCAACCGGCTTTTCCCCATTTTCATCAAACTCGAAACCCTCGACGTATTGCTGGTGGGTGGTGGAAATGTGGGTTTGGAAAAGCTCTCGGCGATACTGGTCAATAGCCCCGCTACCCGCGTGACCGTCGTGGCCGACCGCTTCCTGCCCGAAGTACGGGCACTGGCCGCTGCCCACGCCGAGGTAACCTTGATCGAGCGGGAGTTTGATTTCGACGATTTGGCCGAAAAAGACCTGATTATTCTGGCCACCGACAATAAGGCCCTTCACGAGCGAATCAAGCGGGTAACGCGCGAGCGAAGAATTCTGACCAACGTGGCCGATACGCCCGACCTCTGCGACTTTTACCTGGGCAGCATCGTGCAAAAAGGGGACTTAAAAATCGCCATTTCGACCAACGGCAAATCACCCACGGTGGCCAAGCGACTGCGGGAGTTTCTGACCGACGTAATTCCCGACAACATCCAGGATATTCTGGACAACCTGACGGTGATTCGGGAGCGGATCAAAGGCGATTTTGGGGAAAAAGTAAGGCGTTTAAACGAATTGACGGCAGCGCTCTCCAGTAAAGACGACCAACCCCATGGCTGAAAATTCCCTGAAAAAACAGGTTTTTGACCAACTCAAAACGACGGTCGACGGCCGGATGCAAGCCGCCTGGGACGCCATGCAGGACGCACAGGCTTCCGCCAACGAGGAGAGTAAAAGTTCGGCGGGCGACAAGTACGAAACCGCCCGCGCGATGGGCCAACTCGACCGCGATATGTACGCCCGACAGTACGAGCAGGCGCGGCAGGAGCGGCAGATTCTGGATCGAATGGACGAAGCGACGTTCCCCAGGATTGGCCTGGGCGCGCTGGTTAGCACCTCGGTGGGCTGGTTTGCCGTCTCCGTGAGTGCCGGAGCCATGACGGTGAGCGGACAAAAAATCATCGCCGTATCGCCCCAATCGCCCATTGGCGCGTTGCTGATGGGTAAGCAAGTGGGCGAGACGTTTGTTTTTGGGGGTAAAAGTGCGGCGGTGCTGGAAATCGGATAGGCCGGTTTTCAGAAAAAATCCTCCCGCTCGCGCTGGCGTTGATGCTTGCCGTATTCTTTCAAAAATTCGCGGAGTTGGGCGGGATCTTCGAGGCGGCGCAGATCGGCCTCGAGTTGCCGGAGGGCCGCTTTCAACTGCTTGACGGCCTGGCCAAAACTCCAGTCCATTTTCGCGGGCGACCCGACGAACCGGCTTTCAAAATCACCAAAACCCGTCCCGCCGCGCAGCCCAAACAGTTCGGCTTCGAGTTCGTCCACCCGGCTTTTCAGGAGTTTGTTGTAGGCTTTAAGCTGATCGTCGGCGAGGGTTTCGAGGTGATCGGGGTCTACGCGCTCAAATTCGAGTTGGAGTTTGAGCAACTCAAACAAATTGTCGTCGTTGTAAGCCGCCGTCACGCGCTGCATAATTTCAGTTTTGCGTTGGCGTTCGGCTTCGTCGGGTTCGCGGTCGGGGTGAAAGGTTTTCACCAAATCCATGTACACTTTCCGCACGGCCAGGCTGAGGTGTTTTTCTTCGGTTTTGCGGCGCTCTTCGGCGGCGAGTTGTTTGGGCGTTTTCTTCCGGCTAGCGCGGCGTTGTTCCGCTTCGTGGTGGGCTTCTTCGGCCTGAGCCTGCTGCTCGGCCATTTTTTGGGCCAGGTACGCCTGAAGTTTTTCGGGTGACGAAACGTCAACGTCGTCGGCCATCTCGATGCCAAACATCTGGGCGAAAACGTCCTTCATCGCCTGCCCGATTTCCACATCGGCTTCGGTGTTGGCTTCATCGAAATCCTGACCCTGGTACTTTTCAAAAATCGGTTTCAACTCCTGGTGCCCGAACTGCTCGATGAGGTCGTAGCATTGTTCGAGAATCAGTTCGGCCAGGCGCTTGCGCTCGGCGGCGCGGAAGAATTTGACCCCGTGCTGACGGTCGAGGAGTTTCACCAGCACCACGCGCTGGTCGGCAAGTTGCTGTTCGAGGGGCACAATTTCCTGCTGAGCGCGCTGGTGAGCAACGGACTTCCACTGCTGGTGATTTTTGATGTCCTGCTCCAGGGCTTGGATGCGCTTGACGAAGCGGTTGAAGGCCCGCTGGGCCTTGCTCAGGGTGTGGTCATCGCCCCGGTTGTCGATGACGAGGAGTTGCTGGTCGGATTTGGCCATGTGCGTTTAACGAAAAAGCCGCATCTCAGCGACGCAGCTTTTGCAAAAATAAACCATTTCCAATTACGCCGCCAATGGGTGATGCGCCACGGTTCTAAAATCGGCCTTCGGGGCCTCGCACGTTGGACATTCGTAGCCAGCCGGTAGTTCGTCAAACGGAATCCCCGGCGCAATGCCGTTGAGTACGTCGCCAAATTGGGGGTCGTACACCGTCAGGCAGTGCGGGCATTGGTGGACGAGTTTCGACGCTTTTTGTTCGGTCGGCTGGCTTTCCGGCGCTTCGGGTACCGCCTCTTCTTTCACCTCCGCCCACTTTTGGGTACAGAATTTCCGGCAAAGCCGTTCCAGTTGCCCCGGCAGGTGCATTTTCCAAAGTCCGGTGGCAAAGCTGAAGTACGTCCGTGAATTGGGGTTGAAATCTTCGGTAAACAAAATGTCGAATTGACTGAGCAAAACCAGGCCCCCGATGCGAAGCAAAGGGCGTTTGCGAATGAGCACCGAGCCAAATACCTCCGACTTCGGGCGGGTCTGGATGCCAAAACACAGGCCAAACGTGCGCGTATCGTGCCGCTCGAACGAATGAAGAACGTTTTGTTTGATCTTCGTGCCTTCGTCGGTACTATCTTCGGTTTGCCAGCAGAGTTCATTGGCGGCGTGACGCACGTTGATGTTGTGGCGACCCAGCACCCGACTCCACTTTTCGCGATCCGTTTCTTCAATATTCTTGATAATCAGCGATTTCCAGGGCGTCGCGCAGAGTTGACCGACTTTGGTTTGTAAACACAACTGGCAAAGTTCGAGCAGAAACTCCACCGAAAACTGCTCGTCGCGGCGGTAAATACCCAACCAGGTTCGGGCACCGTATCGGTTAAAGCCTTCGTAGTACGGCAGCATGAAACGTGGCAGGTCAGGTCGCGGTCGATGGCCTGGGTGATGTAAGTTGACCCCTGCCGCACGGCCTCGATCAGTGTTTTCTCTTCGCGCAAGCCGCCGTCGAGCATAGCGGCTTCGATGGCCCGGCTCAATCGTGGAATTTCGTTGGAATACACCAGTTCCGGCCAGCGAAAGAGCGTGTTCGACTGCTTCAGCCGCACGTAGAGGTACCAGAAATGCTCCCGGCCCGAGGCGATGAAGTTGAGATTGCCCGTAAAAAAGGGCGTAAAACTCTACCGGTTGTCGGATAAATTGATTTTCAATCGGGACCGAAAATCAGGGTTTGCAGGCGAAGCGTCGCCCGGCGAAGCGTCGCCCGCCCGGAAGCCTTCGAGCACATCCTGGTAGGTGCTTTCGCTCAGCCAGGTGCCCGTCACAAAAACCTCCTCGGCGCAATACGAGCTGATGACGTTGGGAAACTCATCGGTATTGACTTCGAATTGAAACTCGCCCGTGGTCAGATCGCGCTCCAGTTGGCGAAACTGTTCGGCGTGTACCGTCAGCAGCAGTTGCTGGCGGGCACCAAACTGTACCTGCCGCACACCCGCGCTCAGGGCAGCCGTGAGTACTCCGTGCAGTGCGCCGGGCGACACGATGCCGCCGGGCAAATTCAGTTTTATCGAATAATAGTCGCGCATGGTGTGAGTGGAGGTTCGGCAGGTCGTAAAACTATTCGTAGGCTATTTTTCACCATTCCCCGATGTGGGGTTGGGAACTAATTTGAACCGCTTATGAAAAATGCCGTTTTTTGTAACTTTTCTAAGAAGGTAGTTTTTCTTTTAAAGAATTTTTAGGTAAATCTAAAATTTTTAATAATTCATTAACAGGCAATTAGAAAATCCGAATATACCTTTGTGCCGTTCTCAAGAGAACACGTGAATCACGGACGATTGTATTTTTCCAAAATCTAATCGTTCAAAATATAGTCTTTCATCCCATGAAAAAGAACACAGTTTCCGTAAAAACCCTGTTGATGGCCGTAGCGGCTTCGGCAGCTTTGACCTTCGCAGGTACGACCTCGGCTACGGCACAGTCGGCTTCGACGGTTATCCCGGCTTCGCAGGAAAATCCTCTGAAAGCCCGCGTAAATCGGATTGGCGAATCGCTTGATTTCGACTTGCGTTTCGAAAACCCCACGCAGCGAAAAGTGACGGTGCAAGTCGTTGACCAAAACGCCAACACCATTTACAAAGACGTAACCTCGGCCACCGCCCCCCGTTACGCTCGTCGCCTCGATCTTTCCAATCTGGAAGATGGCACCTACACGTTCGTCATTTCGAACGGCAAAGATCGCTTTTCCCAAGCGTTCGAAATCCGCACCCAGGTCCAGACCAGCCGTCTTGTTGTCGATAAGCAATGAGCGGGGCTTGGTTGTAAAAGTCTGTGATTCACGGCACCGTCCGGTTTTCCTGAGTTTTCGGGAAGGCCGGACGGTGTTTTTTTACGCGGTAATTTCCTCCAGTGCGTTTACAAACGCGTCCAATTCCGCAATGGTCGTGTACACGTGCGGCGTTACCCGCACTCCAAACACGTTGGCGGAGGCAATGGCGACGGTAAAAATTTTGTACTTCTCAAAAAGAATCTTCTCCAGATCAGCGGGCGTTTTGCCTTTCACGCCCACGTTGGCAATCGCCCCCGACCGGGCCGGATCCTCGGGCGTATTGAGGATGAGGTTGGGGTGGTGGCGCACTTTGTCCGTCCAGTAGCGTTGCAGGTAGCGCAGCCGGGCCTCTTTCCGCTCGATACCAATCATGTTGTAAAAACGAATTGCGTCCTGTATCGCCAGGTCGGTCGCTACGGGATGGGTACCCGTGTGGTTGAGTTTGCGGATGTCGTCGTCGGCAAAATTCAGGTCGCCAAACAATTGCCAGAGCGGCCGGATTTTGTCTTTGCGCACGTACAAAATCCCGGCACCGAGCGGTGCGCCCAGCCACTTGTGCAAACTGCTACCGTAATAATCGCAGCCGCCCAGGTCAGCGATTTTAAAATTGAGTTGGCCAAACGCGTGGGCACCATCGACGAGTACTTCGACCCCGTGCCGGTGGGCCATCTCGACAATCTTTTTAACGGGTAAAATCTGTCCCGTGATGTTAATCAGGTGACAAACCATCAATAACCGCGTTTTGGGCGTGATGGCTTTTTCGTAAAGACTGACAATTTCTTCGTCAGATTTCGGATGATTGGGCACTGAAACAATCCGGTTCACGATTCCGTAGCGACGCGCTTGTAGTTTAAACATATCGAGCATCGCGCCGTAATCCTGCTCGGCCATCACGGCTTCGTCGCCTGCTTTCCAATCAATGCCCGCAATAATCGTATCCAACGATTCAGTCGTATTTCGGGTAATGATTATTTCCTCGGACGAACAGCCCAACAAATCCGCCAACTGCGTTCGCGAAGTCAATTTATCGGCATACTGCCGCGTGCGCATATAATACGACGACACCGAATTGACCTGTTGAATGTGTTGAACATATTTATCTAAAACCTCCTGAGAAGCCAGGGAATAATACCCATTTTCGAGATGAATAAATTGGTTGGTCACCGGGTAACCTGCGCGTATTTGTCGCCAGAACTCTTCATCGCGCGCTAAGTCTTTCGGTGAAATCTGCGCCACGCCCGCCAATGCTTTTTCCCAGGAAAGCGCATTGAACGCCGTCGCACCCGCGATGGTTTTTAGGAATTTGCGTTTGGAAAAGGAGGGCATAGCAGGCATAGCGCGTAGTTACTCTACCCGAAGATTTTTGAGTTAAAAAGCAAAAAGACTAAACTTTGAAGCGACGAAGCACCAAAACCAGCCTTTAAGGATGAAAACAATCATCAAATCCAAGGTATTAAATTAGTAAAAAAAGTTCCATTTGCAAAACAATTTGCCATGAAAAAATTTAATTACAGGTTACGGAATGGGAGTGATGGA
>JAJAZB010000119.1 GCA_026785975.1 Cytophagaceae bacterium
CCCCAACGGATGTTGCCCCAACGGATGTTGCCCCAACGGATGTTGCTTCCGCAGCCGCCGCCGAGGTCGCCCGGCGAAAAAACAGCCGCGCCGGAATCACTTTCGTGTTGTTGAAAACGAGCAGACTTTTTTCCGGCAAAAAATCAGCAATATGGTCGAACCGACTGTGGGCAATATGCCCTTGCCGGTACACCAGCAACTTCGACTGGTCGCGCCTGGCCAGCGGGTAGCGGGCAATGCGTTCGTCGGGAAGGTCGTACTGGAAATCAGAAAGCAGAATGGGATCCATAAGCGAGTTGAAAGTTGAGAATTGAAAATTCTATATTCTCAACTTTCAACTCTCTTCAACCACACGGGGTTTGGTTAGGAACAGGCGCAGGGGCAAATACAGGAACCAAACCAGCAGCAGCGCAAGGCCGAGTTGCAAGAGCCAACGATAGTCGAAAACGGTCTCCGCCGACTGCGAGTCGTTCAATTCGGAGAGGGCATTGAGGCAAAACACCAGAAAAACGTGGAGTGCCGCCGCCCCCAGCCCCAGCCAGGCGATCAGACTCAGCCGCAGGGCCTCGGGGTTATTGCGCCACCGAAAAGTGCCAAACACGCCCACCGCCGCATCGGGCAGCGTCAGGATGGAGCGCGACAGGAAACCAAATAAGATGTTGAAAATCAGCATGATGCTCCCCGCAATATAAAATACGCTATCGCGCCCTAGGTACCCGTCGGCTTGGCCGGAGGGGGTGTAATGCACGGCCACGCGATCGGGCAGGTTTTGATAGGTTAGAAAAAGGGCAACCAGAAATAAGGGGATTGACAAAAAGCGCAGGATGCGCGCCACGAAGGATTCGATGGACATAAGACGCAGAAAAATGGTCACGCGGACCCGACCCCGTTTTGGGCCTGCAAAGGTACGTCAGAACGGGGAGTTGTTCGAGTTTTGAATACGATTGCTACCGGAAAGACGCTTTGTGCAAGGGCATTGTTTACGGAAAATAACCGGGAAGCAAGTTTTATTAGTACAACAAGTATTATCGAATCGTTCTGAAAAAATGTAATTTTGCACCCAGCGCAACACTCCGATTTTTACGAATGAAAATCTACACCAAAACCGGCGACAGCGGCACCACGGGCCTCATCAGTGGGCGGCGGGTTTCTAAATCCGACCTCCGTATCGACGCCTACGGTACCGTCGACGAGCTGAATGCCTACGTCGGTTTGGTGCGCGATCAGCCCATCAACGAGGCCCGTCGGGGCCTGCTGAAAGAAATCCAGGATCGGTTGTTCACCATTGGGGCTACCCTCGCCGACGACCGGGTTGAACGCCCTACCCAGAAACCGCTACCCGATCTGCACGACGCCGACGTTGCCCGGTTGGAAGACGAGATGGATGCCATGACGGCCGAGTTGCCCCCGTTGCGGCATTTTGTGTTGCCGGGCGGCCACGAAGCGGTTTCGTTTGCGCACGTTGCCCGCACGGTGTGCCGCCGGGCGGAGCGGTTGGTCGTGGCGCTGGCCGCTGAATCTTCAGTTGACGAGCTGGTTATCAAGTATTTAAATCGCCTTTCGGATTACCTCTTCGTGTTGTCGCGGAAAATGGCACAGGAATTGGGCGCGGAGGAAGTAAAGTGGGAGCCAAGAATCGAACCGGCGAAGTAAAATGCACCAAAAATCAATACACCGAACTTTGTAAACTGAGTATACTTATGATCGATACCCTGCTCGAAATCAACCCGGTCGCCCAATCGCGGATCAGCACCGTGGACTTCGATAATCTTCAGTTTGGCCGCACCTTTGCCGACCACATGTTCATGGCGGATTACGCCGATGGGCAGTGGCAAAACCTGCAAATCCTGCCCTACCAAACGCTCCAGTTCAGCCCGGCTCTGATGACCTTGCACTACGGTCAGGCGATTTTTGAGGGCATGAAAGCCTACAAAAACGAGGCGGGCGACATCACCATTCTCCGTCCCCTGAAAAACTGGGCGCGGATGAACAAATCGGCGGCCCGGATGTGTATGCCCGAACTGCCCGAAGAGGTTTTCATGGGCGGACTTACCGAGTTGCTCCGCCTCGATGCCGCCTGGGTGCCGAGTGCGCCGGGCTGCTCGTTGTACATCCGGCCGTTTATGTTTGCCACCGATGAGTACGTGGGTGTGGCTCCGTCCAAAACGTATAAGTTCTTGATTATCAACAGTCCGGTGGGTACGTATTATTCCAAACCGGTGAAATTGAGGATTGAAACCCACTACGTTCGGGCGGCTAAGGGCGGTGTGGGTTTTGCCAAAAACGCGGGTAATTACGGCGGCTCGCTGCTTCCGGCCAAGCTGGCCCAGGATGCAGGTTACGACCAAATCATTTGGACCGATCACAAAGAACACCGCTACGTTGAGGAAGCCGGAACGATGAATCTGATGTTTGTCATCGACGGAAAACTCGTTACGGCGCCCATCAGCGACACGATCCTCGACGGCGTCACGCGCGACACCATTCTAACCATTGCCCGCGACTGGCGAATGCCGCTGGAAGAACGCCCCGTTTCGGTCGATGAACTCATCGAAGGTATTTCGAGTGGGCGGGTGCAGGAAGCGTTCGGGGCGGGTACGGCGGCGGTGGTATCGCCCATGTACGCCATTGGGCACGAAGGCACCGACTACGCCTTGCCCGAAATCACCGCTGATTCGTTTGCCAGGCGCGTTTACCGCGAACTCGATGACCTGAAGCTGGGTCGTAAAACCGACACCCGCAACTGGGTTTATAAAGTTTAATTCGCGCGAATGCTCGCAACAAAAAAACCGGTTCTGGACTATCCAGAGCCGGTTTTTTTGTCATGGCTCCGGCCACCCGGCCCGACGTTAGGAGGGACCTCGCTGGGTGGCTTGC
>JAJAZB010000120.1 GCA_026785975.1 Cytophagaceae bacterium
ATCTTAGGTGGTAGCAAATCCTGGAAAATAACGGCGTAAATCGGCCATTTACGGCCATAAGTTTCCAGGGCTGGTTCTACTCCCCGGTCTGTGTCATTCCGCCCACCCCGGCCCTGTCCCCTGACGGGCCGGAACTATTTCCTACCCATCCGACTCACTGACAACCGCACCCGTCCAACTCCCCGGTCTGTGCTATTCCGCCCACCCCGGCCCTGGAACCAACCGCCCGCGAAACCTTTAATCAACTCAATCCCAGTACGCGCCGACAAGCGGCGTACTGGGTGGATTCATCCAAAGGATTGGACGTTCGCGCAAAACGGGCTGCCGAGATGCTGCGCCGGTTGCTGTCGGGTCAGTTTATGATTGGCGGGCAGAAAATCAAAGTTTCCGAAACCAGTTCGTTAAAGAATCAAGCCGGTTCGGAAACAATCAATTAGCCTGTTTTGTCATTCCGAGGAACGAGGGATCTTCATTGGACTTCCGCCCCCCGAATTGAAGTAGTACATGACCGAAGCGGCGATAATATCTAAAACGCCCGCGACTGAACCCGCCAGCAACACGGTTTTCAAGGCATTGTCCCCTCGGCTAATTCGGGATGGTGTAATCGACTGAGCCGTGATTGATTTTTAAGTTGAAAATTAAAAGTTGAGGGTTTAGAATTTTAAATTTTAAACTTTCAATTCCCCCTCACACCCAATCCCAGCCTTTCCGGTATTCTCTCGTCAGCAAGGCGTTGGCTTCGGCGTCGTGTCTGAATTTTTCTTTCTTGGCGTTCCATTCCAGTTTGCGACCCAAGCGGTAAGCGATCAGCCCGAGGTGCATGGGCATCGTCATCTGGCGGGCGTATTCGAGGTTGGATTCCGGCTGGGTGCGGGTTTTTACGGCATTCACAAAGTTTTGCTGGTGCCCCGGCGAGCGCACGAGGGTAATGGGAATTTCGGGTACATCGGTCATCGTGACGCCGTTGATCGTGATTTCCCGACTGCCATAATCGCAGAGCAGTGTGCCCTTTTCACCTTCAAAAAACGCCCCGATGTGCCGACTCGCCGCACCGGGTACGTTGGGTGCCGTGGAGGTCCAGTGGAGTTTTAGCCCGTCAAATTCGTAGTCCACGTCAATCCATTTGGGTGCGTCGCCGCTGCCTTCGGGCGCCTCGCCCCGGGCGCTGACGGTTTTCAAGCCCTTGGGTTGTATGCCCCACCAAACCACGTCGGCGATGTGGCACCAAAAATCCTGAAACACCCCACCCGAATAATCGAGGAAGTAGCGGTAGCTGAAATGGCAGCGCTCAGGCGTGTACAGCGACCGGGGAGCCGGGCCGAGCCAGTAATCCCAATTCAGCGTTTTGGGCGGTTCCTGATAGTTGGCGGGTCCGAGCACGGGCGGAAAGCCGGTTTTCCAGAGCCGAACCGTACTCACTTTGCCGATGACCCCGGCTTGCAGAAGTTCGACCACGCGGTGGTAATTGTCGCCCGCGTGGATTTGCGTACCCAACTGAAAAATGCGGTCGTGTCGGTTCAGGCGTTTAAGCATTTGCTGCCCTTCGCGCACGTTGAACGAAAGCGGTTTTTCCCCGTACACGTCCTTGCCCGCTTCAAAGGCCAGCATCGCGACCTGGGCGTGCCAGTGGTCGGGCGTGGCGCAGGAAATGGCATCGACGTCCTTGCGCTCCAGCAGGTACCGGAAGTCGCTGTACGTCTGCACGTTGGCATTGGGTTGAATGCCCTGCAAAACTTTTTGGGCCGCCGCCAGATGGTCGGAGTCAACATCGCAAAGCCCGACAACGTCGACATCGGGCAGGGCCGCGAACCACTTCAAATGTTGCGTACCCATGCCGCCGAGGCCGATATGGGCTACCCGCAGGCGGTCGCTGGGCGCTACCTTTCGGGCAAAACCCGGCAACACGGCCAGGCTCAGCGCGGCGGTACCGGATTGTTTTAGAAAATCGCGTCGGTTTAGAAAAGAATACATTGTGCTGAGGTTAGTAACTCCTTATTTCCCCCCGAAAAAACTACTTTTTTTGATGACTCGCACATTTATAGTTTAAATGCGTCATCCGTAGCGAGGGACTTAAGTCCCTCGCTACGGATGATAGAAGTACCAAAATACGGGTAATTGTTTGAAAATCAATATATTAAAATTCAAGTTCTTGATTCAAATTTCTAATTCTTAGTTCCCCAACTCCTATTCGTATGCCCAACCCCCTCGACCAACTCGAAACCTTTCTTGCCCATAACCGTCAGGAGTGGCGCGAATGGCTCCAAACCAACTACCGAACTTCGCGGGGCATCTGGCTCATTTTTTATAAAAAAGCCAGTGGCAAACCGAGAATCATGTACTCCGAATCGGTAGAAGAAGCACTTTGCTACGGCTGGATCGACAGCTTACCCCGAAAATTGGACGCTGAACGGTCCATGCTGGTTTTTACGCCCCGCAAGCCTAAAAGTCCCTGGTCGAAGCTGAATAAACAGCGGATCATCACGCTCATCGAACAAAACCTAATGACTGAAGCGGGACTGCGAAAAATTGAGGCCGCCCGACAGGATGGTTCCTGGACAATGCTCGATGCCGTTGAAGAACTAACGATCCCGGCTGATCTCCGGGCCGCTTTGGCCGCTAACCCCGTTGCCAACGACTATTTTACGGCGTTCAATAAGTCGTCGAAAAAGGGCATACTCTGGTGGATCGAAAGCGCTAAACGCCCCGAAACGCGCCAGAAACGCATTGAAGAAACCGTCACGCTGGCGGCCAGGAATGCGAAGGCGAGATAGCCGCGTTATTCCTCCTGAATTACCTTCTTTTTTCTCCGCAAAGCCTTTATTCGGAATAAATGCGGGGCGTCTTCGGGGGTATCGTCGCCAATGAGCAAGCCCCAGGGTTCAAGGCCCTCGACCCGGTCAAAAATAATTTTCAGAATAGCAATCGTCGGGATGGACAAAAACATACCCGATACTCCGGCGATTGATCCGCCAAGCAGCACCCCCAGGATGGAAATGAGCGCATTGACCTTGACCTTCGAGGCGACGATGAAAGGCACTAAAAAGTTGTTGTCGATGAACTGAACTGCGGCAAATAGCGCCACAATGCCGAGGATTACGTTGGCATCGCCCGAATTGGCCATGGCCACGAGGATAGTCAGGCCCGAGGCAATGAGCACGCCGATGTACGGAATCAGGTTGAGCAGCGCCGTAATCACGCCCAGCAACACCGCGTACTGGACACCCAGCGCCATCAAGCCCCCGAAGGTGAGCGCACCGACGACAAGGGCTTCAAACAACAGGCCCGTCATGTAGCTGCGAATGGCGGTTTTGATTTCCCGCAACACCTCATGAACCCGTTCGGAGTGGCGTCTGGCGAAGAGGGTGATGGTGAAACTGAGCAGCATCGTGCGGTAATACATCAGCAAAAACACGTAAATGGGCAACAGCGTCAGCGTACCCAGCGGGCCTAAAATCGTGGAAAGTAATCCGCCACCGCCGCCCTGAAGACTTTGGCCCACCTGTTCCTGGGCTTGTTTGATGTACTGCTCCTGCTGCTTGTAGTTGACGTTGTACTCCCGCCGGACCCAGCGGCGGGCGTCGTTGTAAAAGTCGGTCAGGTTTTTCTGGAGTTTGGGCCAGTCATCTGAGAAATTAGAAATTTGCGTGGAAATCAGCACGGCAATTCCCGCCAGTACCAACATCGCCAGTAACACCGAGAAGCTGATTGCCAGAACTTTATGCAATCCTCGCCGCGCGAGCCAGGCTTCGATGGGTCGCAGCAAAACCGCCAGCAGCACCGACAGCGCCAGGGGCACCCAGATATCCTGCCCGATGTAAAGCGCCACGATGATGATGGTCAGGGCAATGAGCGTGTGCGAAAGGCGGTGGTAAAAAGGCTGGGCGTCAGGGTTAGGCTCGGGCATGGTGATGGATTTTTGCCAAACCTGATGGCATGAATTTGCCCGCAAGCTAAACTTTTCCCCAATTTTTACTGTATTTTGAAAGAACAACGCATCCAGGCATGAAACTCATTAAAGTAGCGGCGGGCGTCGTCAACCAGACACCGCTGGATTGGGAAGGAAATAAGCGCCGCCTCATCGCGGCCATCGAAGACGCCAAGCAGCAGAGCGTCAGCATTCTGTGTTTGCCCGAGTTGTGCATCACCGGCTACGGCTGTGAGGATATGTTTTTTGCGCCCCACACCAGCGAAATGGCCGCTCAGGTGCTCCTCGACCTGGTGCCCTACACCGATGGAATTGCCGTGGCGGTGGGCCTGCCCGTGATGGTCAACAACCGCGTGTACGACGCCGCCGCGTTGCTGGCCAACCGGCAAATCCGGGGCGTGGTGCTGAAACGAAACCTGGCCAACAACGGTATTCACTACGAAACGCGCTGGTTTCACGCCTGGCCGGGCGGCGAACGGACCGAAATCAAAATTGGTCCGTTCTCCTATCCCTGCGGCGATTTGCTGTTTGATCTCGACGGGGTTAAACTCGGTTTTGAAATCTGCGAAGACGCCTGGATGGCCGCCCGACCCGGCCGCGAGTTGTACCAACGTGGCATCGATATCATCCTGAATCCCTCGGCCAGTCACTTTAGTTTTTTCAAAACCTTCACCCGCGAGCGCCTCGTACAGGACGGTTCGCGGGCGTTTAATTGCGCCTACGTCTACTGCAACCTGCTCGGTAACGAAGCCGGTCGGGCCATTTACGACGGCGACGCGATGGTAGCCCAGGACGGCGAAATGCTCACTTCGGGCGCGCGGTTTGGCTACGCCGATCATCACCTGACGACGGCGGTTGTCGACGTGGAAAAGGGCCGTCTCGGGCAAGCCCAGACGCGGGCAATTTACCGGAAAGAAGCCGACGCCTTGCGGGTACCGTTTACCTTCGATTTTCCCGAAATCCGCCCCGAACGCAACGTGTACCAACTCGAAGACTGGGAAGCCAAAGGCTACCAAAAAGAAGAGGAATTTGCCCGCGCCGTGGCCCTGGGCCTGTTTGATTACCTGCGTAAAAGTCGCTCCCA
This sequence comes from Cytophagaceae bacterium, assembly GCA_026785975.1. Classification (GTDB taxonomy): domain Bacteria; phylum Bacteroidota; class Bacteroidia; order Cytophagales; family Spirosomataceae; genus JAJAZB01. Next base: position 5,010 of record JAJAZB010000120.1, read on the forward strand.
GGGCTTTGTGCTATCGCTTTCGGGCGGCGCCGACTCCTCGGCCATTGCCGCGCTGGTGCGCCTGATGGTCGATTTGGGCGTGGAGAGTCTCGGTTTGGAACGGTTCAAAGAACGGCTCGGTCACATTCACGCGCTTCAGGATGCCTATACGCCCGGCGAACTCACCCACGCGCTGTTGCACTGCATTTGGCAAGGCACCCAGAATTCGTCGAAAGAAACCAAACATTCGGCCACTTCGCTGGCGGCCGATCTGGGCGCGACCTTCCACGACGTGGACATCAACGGCTTGGTTGAGCAGTACAAAACGTTGATTGAAAGTAGTTTAGGCCGAAAACTCAGTTGGGACACCGACGACATCGCGCTGCAAAACATTCAGGCGCGCGTCCGTGCCCCGAGCGCCTGGCTGCTGACCAACGTGCAAAACGCGCTGCTGCTGAGCACGTCCAACCGGTCGGAGGTGGCCGTCGGGTACGCGACGATGGACGGCGACACGGCGGGAAGTATCTCGCCCATCGCGGGGATTGACAAAGCGTTTCTGCGAAAATGGCTCATCTGGCTGGAGACGGTTGGGTTGGGCGGTACCTTGAAAATCAAGGGGTTAAACGCCGTTAATAACCTACAGCCCACCGCCGAGTTGCGTCCGCTGGACCAGAAGCAAACCGACGAGGAAGACCTCATGCCCTTCGACGTACTCAACGCCATCGAAGCGTACGGCATTCGCGACAAGCAACCGCCGAAGGAAGTTTACAAAAAACTGGAGCTGGATTTTAACGGCACCTACCCCCGCGAAAAGTTACTGCTCTGGACCGAGCGTTTTTTCAAACTCTGGGCCAGAAACCAGTGGAAGCGCGAACGGTACGCGCCGAGTTTTCACCTCGACGACCGCAACCTCGACCCGCGCACCTGGTGCCGCTTCCCGATTTTGTCGGGTGGTTTTGAAAAGGAATTGCAGGAATTGCGCGAAGTCGCCCTGGAAGAATCGGTGAGCACCGGCCGGCGGGGCCGGATTGGGTTTTAATTTTTACGTACACAAACCTTAAAATTGTACAGCCATGACAGCCACTGCGGACGCTTTCTACAATCTTTACAAAACGCTGCCTCGTGAAGTGAAAGAAGAGGTAAGGACCTTGATTTCCACTGAAACCGGGGAGGATGTGGTTCAGGAAATAGCTTCACAGAAATGGGCCAAAATTGAATCCTATTTTGCTCCGTTGAGGAGAGGCTTGCCTGGCAATTATCGTTTCAACCGCGAGGAAGCAAATGAACGATAGAATTTTTTTGGATAGTAACCTACTGGTTTACTTTGCCACGGAGCCTGCAAAAGTCCCAATCGTCGAAAATCTTATTCGGCAAAACAACGGAGCATTCGCTTCAACTCAAACGCTCAACGAGTTTTCAAATGTGTGCCTCAAACGAGGTTTGTTAAACTTTTCGGAAGTACACGGGGCGGTTGAACAATTTATCCTATTACTCAGGATTTAACTCTTACTGCCTGCAACCACCCTGGATGCGTTACGAATCAAAGGCCGATACGGATACCAATTCTACGACAGCCTGATCATTGCAACTGCTCTTCAGGTTGGATGTACCGTTTTGTATTCGGAGGATATGCAGGATGGTCAAGTGATCGATTTAAGGCTAACCATACTTAATCCTTTCAAAACGAAATAGATATTTTGAGGGAGAACCCCAGGTTTGACGAAGTTTTGAACTTTGCCAAACCTGGGGTTCTTCTCTTTCACCGCTGATTCCCCTGCGTGTCCGAGGCCACCGTATCGGCCTGAGCGGGTACGTCGGAGGTCGTTGTGGTCGCCCCGGTTTCACTCCGCGCAGGGTGACCTTTAAGTTAGTACCCGCTGCCCGCGCCCGCGCCGCCAAAGTCTCCATCGCCGAAGAGCTTCTCGGGGACTATTTCCGGTTGCGTCGTCCGGGCGTGGGCGATGGCAAACGCTTCGGCATCGGCACCCCGGAGTGGGCCATCGGCAACGGCAGTAAAACCAGACCTGGCTGGCGTGAGGAAGCGAGTGAAAATCCAGGCCAACCCAATGAGTACCAGGCCACTCAGCGAAAGGAAACCCGCCCAGGACAAAGCCGGAAAATAGTGCTGAAACGTGACGATGGAAGCTGCCAGCACCAGCAGGCCAAGTCGAAGCAACAGGCGGTCTTTCCGGCGGATTGCGAAAGCGAGGTAAGCCACCGGAATCAGCACCGTGAACGTGTAAAACAACGCCGCAAAGGGAATTTGCCCGGCCGTTGACGCGCCCAACAGGAGCGCATTTCCTTCACGAACGACGTAATAATTTCCCCCGGCGTAGAAAAGAATTAACGCAATGACTTCGGCTACCGTCAGGCATTCAGCCCAGTAAAAAGACGATTCCCGGTGATCTGCTTTTTTCACGAAAAAATAGACGACTCCGGCGACAGCCATCACGATAAAGGGCAGCAAGGCTTTGCCCCAGGCGGAACTAATCGCGATGCCAAACACGATGAACAGCAGGCAACCAAACGCCGCTACCGTCAGCAGCCGACTGGCGTAACGCACAACTGCCCAGACGAGTACGGGTAGGGCCAGCAGCCCGTACAGCCAGAGCTTATTGTCGCCAATGACCTCGCTAAAGATCAGACAAAGCCCACCGACGAGCGAGCCAACCATCGAATACAACAAGGCATTGTCGATGCCCGAATGAAACAGGCGGCGTTCGTGGATGAAATTTTCGAGAATAAAATAATAGCCCACGCCGAAAAGGATCATCAGGATACCCGCCGCTACCAACGATTCACTCAGCGCCGTAAACAGGACGGAAGCCGCCAGGCCGGACGCACAGCTATTGAGTAGTAACGTAAACAGGAATAATGCGATTTTAACCCAAAGATTGGCTTTGTAAAATGAATCGGGGAAAATAGTCTTGATGCGCTCCAGTTGTTCGGCGTTGAGCAAGCCTTTTCGTTGCCATTCACGGGCCTGTGTCTGAATCGCCCGCGCCCGGATCCAGGCTTCGTTGTAGGGTTTTGTCATGGGAAAAAGGAGGTATAAAAGGCTTTAGGAGGGATTTGATTCGTCTTGGGAAGTAGCAGCGGGAGGAGTCGGCACGGCAACGGGTTGGGGTTTTTCAACGCCCAACAGCCGTTTGTACCTAAACAAAAACCACACGATCAGCCCGCAGGAAAATATGAAATAGTACATACCGAAACCGTACAGCACTTCTTCGGGAAGGATTTTGAAAAACAGGTACGTGATGCCGATGTAGCCGTACACCAGCGCCATTACCAAGAATAGAAACGAGTGCCGTTGCCGGGCGTACACCCCGAATCCGGCGCACAACAGCAACAGAACCAACAGGTAAGCGCCGGGGAGATTATCGCCAAACCAGCCCGCCGTTGCCGCCACCAGCGCCAGATTGCCCGCCAACGTGAGGTACGTCGCGGTAAAATGCCGCTTGATGCCACGCCAATCCAGCGCCAGAGCGGTCGTGATGACGACGACGCCAAAAACCAGCGCCGTGTTGAGTAAGCGGGGTTGGGCAAAGTCGTTTTCGGTCAGCACCCGCAAGGGTGCCACGGTGAGGCCCACCCACGAAGCCAGCGCCGTGACGCCCATGGTTAACACGCCCCGATGGTCGAAACGGTAGGCCAGGGCCAGAAAAAAGACGGCCGGTATGGCCGTGACCAAGCCGTAACGATTCCCAAATACGTTGTACTGAACTTGCAGATACCCTTCGAGCGTCAAAAACAGGAGGCAGCCCAGCAGCAGGATGAAGTCGACCAGCGACGAATCGCTCAGCACCAATCCGTTGGCGTAGGGTTTTCGGTGCCACCAGACGTACCCAAAACACCCCAGCATGAGCGCCGCAATCAGGGCGATAACCACCTGATGGCCAATGGTATCCAGGTTTTGGTAAATTAGAATGCCCAGGCCCGCACTCAGCATGGTAACCCCGAAGTACAGGGCCGTGCGCAGTTCGCCGTGAACGGAAAAAGGCCGCTGTTGCTCGTAGGCAGCAAGGGCTTCGGCCTCGGTGGGAGAAAGCGCCTGGCTTTCGGTCAGGCGGCGAAGGATTTCAGGGTAAGTCATTGGTTAACAGATGGGTTAAGCTGTTTTGGCAAAACTACGTGATTGCAGCGTCGTGCGCAAGCCGTTTACGCAGATGAAGCGCACCCGATGAATTTAAGCCGCAAATTAGCCAGTTTTACAACTTCTAAACTTACGCACCGCCGCATTCGCGCGGCCTCACCCCCGGCCCCTCTCCGGTGGAGAGGGGTGACTCGGACGTTTGTATTTGCTCCCCTCTCCACCGGAGAGGGGCCGGGGGTGAGGCTC
>JAJAZB010000121.1 GCA_026785975.1 Cytophagaceae bacterium
ACTCAGCCCCACTCAGTCACTCAGCCCCACTCAGTCACTCAGCCCCACTCAGTCACTCAGTTTTCCACTCAGTCACTCAGTCACTCAGTTTTCCACTCAGTCACTCAGTCACTCAGTTTTTCACTCAGTCACTCAGTTTTCCACTCACTCAGTTTTGTTGTTCGAGGCCTTTACGAGTGCTGGCCACGATCTTCAAAATCTGAGTTCCTTCAATAATTAGACCTTTCAAAACCGCCGAGTTGTCGATCTTGGCTTCTTCAATCACTTCCAGCCAAAACACCGCTTCATCCGCCTCCTCTACGACTATACTGATTTTTGAATGAAACTCTGCCTTTGAACGCGCCCGACAGGCCGCTCGATAATTGGCCGCTACCGACGAAGCGGATCGCACCAACTGGGTCAGGATTAACTTATCGACGTAGTGGTAAGGAATAGCTTTGCAAAAGCAAATCACAGCAACGGAATAGGCTTTCGTGCGATTGCGGAACGCCTCGTTTAATTCTTCTTTCGACATGGTAGAGAGAAGTAAGTCAAAAGTAACCTTTCAAGTCACCCAATCACTCAGCCCACTCAGTCACTCAGCCCACTCAGTTTGCCACTCAGTCACTCAGTTCCACTCAGTCACTCAGTTTTTCACTCAGTATCTTGCCTCTCCCGCAGGAGCACATGAAACGTCGTTTCCTCATTTTCAATGGACTCGGCAAAAATCTCACCGCCGTGGTTGTTGGCGATGCGGCGGCAGAGGGCCAGCCCGATGCCGGTGCCTTCGTAGGCCGCCTTGCCGTGCAGACGTTGGAAAATCGAAAAAATCTGTTCCGAAAAACTCGGGTCGAAGCCGATGCCGTTGTCCTGTACGGTGAGTTGCCAGTACGCCGCCGGGTCGGCCTGGGGCAGGCGTTGGGCAACTTCCTCCGCCGTCGGGCGGCGGGCCGAAATGCGGATGACCGGGGGCCGATCCGGGGCCACAAATTTCAGGGCGTTGCTCAGCAGGTTGTGCAAAAGCTGGGTCATTTGCAGCGGCATGGCCTCGAGGGTCGGTAGGTCGTCGGCTTCGACGGTCGCGCCTTTTTCGGCGATGATGAGGTCAAAATCCTGGAGCACGTCCTGGAGGATTTCATTCAAATTCGTCGGTTCGAACTTCAGGTCCTGGCGCACCGTGCGCGAAAAGTCGAGCAACTCGTCGATCAGCCGGGTCATGCGTTGGGCCGCCGCCGTAATTTTCCCTAAATACTCCTGCCCCGGCTTCGTCAGCACCTCGGCGTTGGTTTGTTCGAGTCGTTTCGAGAAGGTCACGATTTTGCGCAGCGGTTCCTGTAAATCGTGCGAGGCCACGTAGGCGTACTGCCGCAGTTCTTCATTCGAGCGTTCCAGGTCGGCGTTGGCCTCGCGCAACGATTGGGTGCGTTGCTGCACCCGGCGTTCGAGTTCTTCGTTCAGCAGTTTTTGGTCGTGTACCTCGGCGGCGGTGCCCATGAAGCCCGTCAGGGTTCCGTCGGGGGCCGTCATGGGTTTGCCGTCTTCGAGCATCCAGCGGTATTCGCCGTCGTGGCGGCGCAGGCGGTACTCGGTGCGGTAGGGCTGGCGGCTTTTGAAATGCGCCGTGAAGGTGGTCAGGTACGGTGTGCGGTCGTCGGGGTGGATGTGCGCGGCCCAGCCCTGGCCCACTTCTTCGGCCATCGTGCGGCCCGAGTATTCGAGCCAGGTGTTGTTCAGAAAATTACACAGCCCGTCGGCCCCGGCCACCCAGATCAGCACCGGGGCATTGTTGGCCATGTCGCGCAGCCAGACCTCGCGCTCTTCCACCAGGCGCTGGGCGCGGCGGTACTCGGTGATGTCTTCGATGGCGAGCAAAATCATCTCCCGGCGGTGCGATTCCTGCTGCACCCGGCGGGCGTTGAGCAGCATCACTTTTTCGCCGATGTCGGTGAAGGTATGGGTCACCTCGAAGCCCTGGAAGTAGGTGTGTGTGGGGATGATGTCTTCGAGCAACTCGCGCAGGGCCGGGATTTTCCACTGCCCGTTGCCGAGTTCGTAAATCAACCGGCCTTCGGTTTCCTCCGGCTCAACTTTGAACGTGCGGTAAAACGCCCGATTGGCACTGCGTACCCGCAGGCTGGCGTCGAGCACGAGCGTAGCCTCGCGGATAGTGCCAAAAATGGCCTCAGCGTACTGGTACGATTCGTTCAACTGGTCGTTGCGCACCTGCAACTCCTGGTTGATGGAGATGAGTTCTTCGTTACTCGACTCGATTTCCTCCTTGCTCGTTTCCAACTCTTCGTTGATGCTCTGCAACTCCTCGTTGCTGCTCACGACCTCCTCGTTGGCCGATTGCAGCTCTTCGGTGCTGATTTCGTGTTGCTCGATGAGCGTTCGCACGTCGTCGAGGGCCAGGGCCACCTCGTCCTCCAACTGCCGGATGCGCCGCTTGTGGGCCAGGGACGGACGGGTTTCGACCGCCACGGGCGGGGCCGTTTCCTCGAACAGCACGAGTACCATCGTCTCGTGCCCCAGGGGCACCGCCTCGATACTGACGTGGTGAGTTTGGCCTTTAACTTTGAATTCCACCCCGGTTTTCCGCGCCGCTTCGCCCGATTTTTGGGCTTTGCCAACGAGGGTGCGCAGCGCCAACACCAGCGCCGGGCGTGCCATTTTTAGTAAATTGAGGCTGGCCTTGCCCGGCAAAGGCTCCAGAAACAGCCCGGTGGAACCCCGGAAATGCACGATGTCGAGGTCCTGGTTGATCACCACGCTGGCGGGCACGTACTGGCTGAGTAGCAGGGCATCCACGCGGCCTTCCAGGTCGATGGGTGGGGGGATGGGCGCGGCGGCGGGGGCCTTCGGCGGCGGGCGGGACTCTTTCGTTGGGGATCCGTCCGGCGGGCGTCGGCTCGTTTGAAACGGGAGTTGGCCGACCACCTCGTTTTTGCGGGCGTACAACTTGAGGGGCTTTTCGACCTGCGAAAAAAGCGCGGTCGAGGCCCCTACCGTTTCCGACTTGCCCAGCACCAGGTAGCCGCCGGGGTTGAGGGCGTAGTGGAACGTGGCAATGGCCTGGGCCTGCAACCGGCTGCCGAGGTAAATGAGCAGATTGCAGCAACTCACCAGGTCGAGCCGCGAAAAAGGCGGGTCTTTGAATAAATTGTGCGGGGCAAACACGCAGGCCTCCCGGATGGACTTGACGATGCGGTACTGGTCGTCGGTTTTGGTGAAAAAGACGTGCAGGCGCTTCGGCGACACGTCCGCCAATTCGGCCCGCGAGTACGTACCCAGCCGGGCCTTGGCAATGGCCGCTTCGCTGAGGTCGGTGGCGAAAACCTGGAAGGGCATGGTGGCCGCCGCGTCGCCGAGGGCTTCGGTCAGCAGCATGGCCAGCGAGTAGGCTTCTTCGCCCGTTGAGCAGGCCGGTACCCAGATTCGGATGGCCTCGCGGGGCGGTTTCTCGCGCACGAGGCGGGGCAGGATGGTTTTTCGCAGGTAGTCCAGGGTGTCGGGGTCGCGAAAAAACCGGGTGACGTTGATGAGCAGATCGCTGTACAAGGCACCCACTTCGGCGGTGTGCTGCCGGAGGTGCTGGGCGTAGTCGCTCAGGGTTTTAAACCGCAACAGCACCATGCGCCGGGCGATGCGCCGCCGGATAGTGGCCAGTTTATAGTGCTGAAAATCGACCCCGACCCCCTTGAGCAAAATCTGGAGGATGGCGCGCAGGTCGGCGTCGTCGCCGGCTTCTTCGGGGTTGTCCGCCGGATCGGCCGGTTCGGCATCGGCCTCGGGATCGGCCAGTTCGGGCTGGTGAAACAGGTCGGGGTTCTGGCTGAGGCGTTCGATGGCCTGGGCAATGGCGGCCGGTGCCAGCACCATGTCGACCACGCCCTCGGCAATGGCCGATTTGGGCATACTCTGAAACCGGGCCGAGCTATCCTGGGCGAAGGTGAAGCCCCCGGCCAGTTTGATGGCCCTCAGCCCCAGGGTGCCGTCGGAGGCCATGCCCGAAAGCACCACGGCAATGGCTCCCTCGCGCTGCCGCTCGGCGAGCGAGACGAAAAACCGGTCGATGGACAGGTGCACGTGGGGGCGGGGGGGGCGGGGCATGAGCGTGAGCACACCATCGACCACTTCCAGGTCTTTGTTGGGCGGGATGATGTACACCTCATTGGGCCGGATGTGCATCTCGTGTTGGGCCTCCCGCACGGGCATGGTCGTGAGCCTGCCCAGGATGCTCGTGAGCATACTTTCGTGGTCGGGGTCGAGGTGCTGCACGTACACGTAGGCCATTCCCAGCGTGGGCGAAAGGTGCCGGAGCAATTCCGAAATGGCCTCCAGCCCCCCGGCCGAGCCGCCGATGGCGACCAACGGAACGGGCTTTTTGGGGACGGGATTCGTGGGATGTTCGTCGGCAGATGGAGTACTTTTTCTGGCCATATAATTAACTGAAGTTGTGGGGTATCAGAGAAAACCCATCCCCCGTTCCACGTAAGCCCCCTCCTGGGAGGGGCAGGGGTGGGTTTTTCGAGATATTCACCAAGTGTTCAATAGCTCACAACTTGAGTTAATGAAGATAAACTAACCGGCGCAGTATCGCCCAAAGCCATTGGAAAAAAGACAATCTACTAAAAAAAATAAAAAAGGGTTGACGAAAAATTATTTTTTTATTTGAAAAAGCATTTGAAAAAGCATTTGAAAAAGCATTTGAAAAAGCATTTGAAAAAGCATTTGAAAAATTTTTACCCTACATTCGTTAA
>JAJAZB010000122.1 GCA_026785975.1 Cytophagaceae bacterium
CTGTTTTTGTGAATAAAGAACGACCTGAGTCAGCAACGGAAAAAGCCTCTCGACCAAATCAAAAGTTCAATTTGCTCGATTGTGCCCGCCTCATAGCAATTGTAGCCATTATTTGGATACATACTCCGGAGTCGGCGGTACTACAAAAGACAATATAATTTGGACGGTTCGCGGTTCCTTTTTTTACGATGGCGTCTGTATTCTTATCCTTTTACTCTTTAAAACGTTCTTCGAAATCTCTCGTTTCGTTCTTACTTTTCATCGCGGTTTAATCGGATTTATATTGGTTTTTTATTCTGGTCTTTCGTATACTACACAGTCAGAGCACTTAGTGCTGAATTACTGGATACAACCCCGCCATCATTTTCAATACGTATTCTTTTTTGGGATGGTTCAGCGCACCACTTGTGGTTTTTACCGTTTATTTTTTTAGCCTCCGTGGCTGGTTTTTTGGTTGAACGAACAACGCGTCATCTTCGCGCCGGGTACTGGGTTGTCGTTTGGTATCTGCGCGTTTATGGGGTTATTACTGGCTTTAAGTTTTCAGGTTGAAACCTTGATTATCAACGACTATACGGCCAAACTCTCCTTTATTGCTTTGCCTTCAGTACTCTTAGGCATTACGCTCACCATGGTCTATAATCGGGTTCCGGCCAAATTATTTGATCGACCGTTTATAACTATTCTGGGGTTAATACTTTGGGTGGCGTGCTGTTTATATTAGAATATGGCCGAAATAATTTATTAGAGACTCTATCCGGGTTTGGTTTATCAATTGCCTCGTTAAATCGCTACGTAACACCTTTTATATTACGAATTGCCCGATATGGTGCGTATAGTTTAGGAATTTACATTATTCACTTGTTTTTTATTGAAGGGTATCAGGATGCTGCCCGGCTATTGGGGTGGTATTCGGATTGGCGTCTGGATATTGCGCTATTAGTTTTAACTATTTTATCCAGTGTGGCGATCTTGTTTTTAATTAAAAAGTACTCTAAATTTCATTGGTGGTTATTTTAATTCCCAGTAAAAACTCATCCTGCTTGTCCGGCGTTCTATTCATCTTCGTTTAATCTAAAACCCCTAAGCCATGAATAATGAACATCTGTATTTTCCCCGTCGGCAGTTTCTCAGCAGCATCGGAATCATCGGGACGGCGGTGCTGCTTGCACCGGGTTTTTTTGCCGAACAGTTGATGCAAGGCCCGCCGCAGACACCCAGCCAAACGGAGGGGCCGTTTTACCCGAATAAACTTCCCCTCGACACCGACAATGACCTGCTGATCATCAACGACTCGATGACCGCCGCCGTGGGAACGGTCACGTACCTGACTGGCCGTATCCTCGACCGCCGCAGCGAACCCATTCGGAATGCCGTCGTTGAAATCTGGCAAGTCGACAACAATGCCGCGTACCTGCACACGGGGAGCGCGAACCGCGAGAAGCGCGACCAGAATTTCCAGGGGTTTGGCCGTTTTGTGACCGGCTCAACGGGCGAATATTTTTTCCGCACCATCAAACCCATTCAGTATCCTGGCCGCCAGGCACCGCATATTCACGTGGCCGTCAAAATAAAAGGCAGAGAGAAATTTACTACGCAACTCTACATCAAAGGCCATTCCGGCAACGACCGCGACATGGTACTCCGGGGGATTCGGGACGTGAAAGCCCGGGATTCCGTTCTCGTTGATTTTACCCCGATCAAAGGCTCGCGCATTGGCGAAGTAGCGGCCCGGTTCGACATTTGGCTGGGCTTTACGCCGGAAGGTTAATAGCGGTTCAGACAAAAAAACCTTCAAAACGCCTCGCCCGTGTAAATGTAGAAGCCCGTTCCCTCGCGGGTGACGCCCAAATCGAACCGCAGGAAAATATCTTTTTTCGGAAAAAGCAGGTAACGCAGACCGACCCCACCGGACGGTTTGACATCGCCGAAGTTAAACGCCCCCAGCCTCGGGGCCACGGTTCCCGCCGCCACGAAAGCCGCGCCGCCGATGCGCTTGCTGAACGGAAACGGCAGAAAACGGTACTCCGCCTGAGCGCCCAGGTAATTGCGGTCACGGTAGCGGCCCGCGTAGTAGCCGCGCATCAGCATATCGCCGCCCAACAGGGCCAGTTGGTTGAAGGGTACCTCACCCGCCGTGAAATTACCGTAAGCCTGCAAAGCCACAACTTGCTTACCCACAGGCCGGTACAGGCGGGTATCAACCACGATACTGCTGAAATTATACTGGCTTCCCCACCGTGGATGATACCGCAATAAGGCGATTTCGCTGAAAAATCCTTCCCGGACGTTCAAGGGATTGTGGCGATTATCGAAGACCAGTCCCGCCCCTAAACCTAAATTTGTCGTGCCGGTGCCCCCCAACGGTACGGCCAGGTGATTGCCTTCGGGCTGGCGAAAATTGACCCGGCTGAGCCGTTGAAAATCAACTTCCGGCCCAATGAACAGATTCGGGATGGTTTTGCGCAATGCCCTTTGCCTGATTTGCAGATAAGTGGCATCAATCGTAGCGGGTTCGTCGTTGGGCGTGTTGGGGCCAATGCCGTAGTAAAGCAAGGGGAAGTGCTGAAAGCGACTGCGCCCCAGGAAAAACCAACGATCCTGATCGCTGTAGAGATTGTTATCGATGGAAAAACCGTATTGCTGCTTGAGGGTAAAAAAACCCAGGGCTACAATTTCGCTGAGGCGATTCTCGGCCACGTTATTCTTGGCGTGATACAAAAACAGCGAAGAAAGCCCAAACTCAAAACTCGTTTCGGGCGCGTAAACCAGCGTTGGATAAACCAAAAATCGGGGTTTGTCGGGCGGTAGCGTGTCGTTGACGAAGTTGACGACCATGCGTTTTGCCCACTGGATCGGCCCGGATTTCTGCGCCAGGGCGTTGGATTGAATCAGCGCCAAACCAATGATAAAGATCGAATATCGAGCGAAAGCGAGAGAACCTTGCATACAAGAAGCTGCCTTTGCAAGAATAATACCCGGCAGGGACGGTTGGGGGTTACGCCAGAGCAAGATGAAGCATAATTCTTGGACAGCCGCTCAATCTTCCGGATTCGGATCAATCATAATCGGGAGGGCCTGATGGGGTTTTAGTGATCCATTGCGCCGGGCGGTATCCTTACTGGAACTACCGCCCGACTCAGACCGGGCACGCGAGGCTAACGTCGGGCTGTCGAAATGCCCGTTTTTGAACTGATTCCATTCTTCTTCCGTCATCCATTGGCGGGTTTGGTCGCCTTTCTGATAGCCGTCGTTGAAGGCCGCAATCCGGCTGTCGATTTCTGAGAAGCGGCTGTCTTTCAACAACTCGTCGAGTTCGTCCCGCAACGCTTGCTGTTCCGTTTCGAGCCGGGCCGGATCGGGCAGGGTAGTTAGTTCGTTTTCAAAAATGGCCTTCTTCATCCCGTTTAGCGCCAGACGCTGATCGGAAGCAACCAGGTTGGTGGTCAGGCGACGACGTTCGCGGCGCATCTTGCCCATCCGAATCGGAATTTGAATCCAGCGTTGCCAGTAGCTCTGCAAAATCGGAAAAGCGACGCCCAGACATACCGCCCCGGCAATGGCAAACAGGATTCCCGTCAGCACAAACGACAACAGCGCCCAACCACTCGTGACGAGAGTCTGGTTAAGGGCATCCATTTTCTGCAACTCCCGATCCACCTGACCCACCACACCCACCGACGCCGGATCGGTTTGCTGCGATTGAATGTTGCGAATGGTCTTGTTGATTTCCTGCTTCAGCTTGTCGGTTTTGTAGGCCTCGTACCGGAACCACCCCAGCACAAACATCGTGGCGATGGTAAACACCACCAGGCCACCGATAAACCAAGCGTAATTGCGCCGGGCATTGGGCATCTCGTTTTCGAGGTAGGGCTGCTCGATGAGGCGTTCGTAGGCGGGTTTCAACAAAATGGAAATCATGGCTAAACCCACCGCAAAACTCCAGGCCTCCACGTTGTTGCGAATGTTGAGGGCATACGCGACGATTTCGTGCGAAATAATCAGGTCGCCCCCCACAAACAGCACCCCGGCAACGAGGTACAGCAACCCGGCCAGAAACGCGTACGCCGACTCGGTACGACGGCGTTTATCGCGCAAACGCTGAGTTTCTTCTTCGTTGATGGCAATGCTTTTGTCGAGCCGGGCAACCTCCTTTTCCGCCAGGCCGATTTCGTACAAATGCCCTTGCAGTGGATCAAAAGCTGATTTTCGGCGATCACGAGTCGTAGCGATTTCCCCGGCGATGCGGTCGAGACGCTGGCGGTTTTCGGCGATGCGTTCGTTGAGCCGCTCCAGATTGACGCGACTGCTGAGGTAACCTTCGTAACTATCCTTGTTGACCTGCTCCAACCCGCTGGTGTAGCCGTGCTGGAAGTCGGGCGTATCCGTGTGCGGATCGGAAATTTGGGGATTATCTGGGGGTAACTCCATCATAAATCGGAAGTTTCGGGTTGAAAAGCAAGAGTCTGGGCCGTAACCCAATTGACTAAAGTTGAGTGCTTTAAATACTGGCTGTTTGGGGTTGAACGAGTTGTTGGGCAATGAAATTTTACAGAACTGCAAAAATTGGGAAAACGGCAATCCGCCCAATCTGACGCAGAAAAAGAACTTTTTACTGATTGGGTGAGTAAAAAAATCACTTTTTTTGGCCAAAAAAACAGGTTTTAACTTAGGTTGGCGGCTGTACGGCTTCTTTCACGTACCGGTAACCGACCGTTAGAAACAGGCCCAGGCCGAGGATTAACCCGCCAAAAAACAGCCCACTCACCCCGGGATTGTAGTAAATAATGGCCACCATGCACACGACCGATAAAACCAGCGCCAAACCCGGCAACCAGGGGTAAAGCGGGGCACGAAAAGGCCGGGGCAAATCCGGTTCCCTGCGGCGCAACACCAGCAGACTGGCCATGCTGATGCCATACATTACCACCGCACCCAACACCGACAGCACGATAATGGCCTGCGTCGTGCCCGAGAAAATTGCCAGCAAGCCCGCCACTCCGCCCGCCAGCAAAGCCCGTTGGGGCGTGTGGTAGCGGGGATGGAGCGTAGCCAGCGTACCGGGCAGGTAGCCCTCGCGGGCCAGGGCGTAAAGTTGGCGGGAGTAACTGATGGTGTTGCAGTGAAACGAAGCGATAAGCCCAAACAGCCCCAGACTGGCGAAGACCTTCGACCAGGCACTCTCGCGGCCCAACGCCATCGCCAGGGCTTCGGGAAGCGGGTAGTCGATCTGCGATAATTGCCGCCAGTCGCCCACGCCCGCGCTCAAAATCATCACGCCCAGTGCCAGGAATACCAGCGTCAGAATGGCCGACACGTAGCCCCGTGGAATGGTACGTTCAGGGTTACGAACCTCCTCGGCGACCATCGCGGCACCTTCGATGGCCACAAAAAACCACATGGCGTAGGGTATTCCGGCGAAAACCGCACCGGCGCTGACCTGCGCCGGGTTATGGGCCAGCACCCGTTCCACACTGAAATGCGGCACAACCAGCACCATAAACACCAACAACTCAAGAACCGACAACACCGTAACCCACAGCGAAAAACGCGCGGAACCTTTGATCCCAAACCAGTTGAGGGCGATAAAAACCCCGTAGCAACCCACCGCCACCGGCACGACGGGCAACGCCGGATTGAGGAAATGCGTGTAGCTCCCCAGCGCGTAGGCAATGGCGGGCGGAGCCATCAGGAAGTCAACTAACGTGGCAAAACCGGCTACGAATCCACCCGTTGGCCCAAAGGCCCGGCGGGCGTACGAAAAGGCACCACCCGCCGAGGGAATGGCGGCGGTGAGTTCGGTGTAGCTGAAAATGAACGACACGTACAGGGCCGTCACCAGTAACGTGGAGCCGAGAAAAGCCACCGTGCCCGACGTGTGCCAGCCGTAGTTCCAGCCGAAATATTCGCCCGAAATCACGAGGCCAACGGTGATGCCCCAAAGCTGGGGGGTCGTGATGACGCGCTTGAGGTGAGGGTCGGAGGGCGGCAAGGGGTTGAATGACGAGGTGTGAATTACGATTTAAACTTTGGCAAAGTTATGAACTTTGCCAAAGTGTACAGATTTATCCCAACCCAAATAAGGTCTGTAAACTAATCCAGAGTGCTTTTTTGCGAACTTTATCGGTGTGCAGGTTGGGCAAGGGATCGGCGTAAAGAAACTGAACACCCTCCACCGTTTTGAGTTGGTAGGGTACCAGCACGATATCGAGGTTGAGTTTTTTCAGGCCGACCCCAAACGTAATCAACTGGTGCGCCGATTGGCTTTCCAGCAAGGGTTTGAAATCCTGCCCCCTCAGTTTTTGCAAATCGAGCACCTCGACTTCATCCAGGCGCAGGTTGACAGCCTTCAAAATATTGGCCAGCAACTCCAGGTCAGCGGGGGAAGGCCGGTCGGTCAGAATGAGTACCTGATGCTTGAAGGCCACCGTGGATACGGGGACGGGGGTCGCACCCAAAGTAGCGACTGGCTCCGCAACCGGTGGCGTTTCTACGGGTTGGGCGACGGCAATCGACTCAACAGATTGGGGTAATTCAGGTTCGGCAACGACCGGTAAAGCCGGTTGAACCACCAAAATCGGCTCCGGCACCGCGAAGAGCATTTCTCCGGCAAACAGTTGCTGCAAGGCTTCGCGGGACAGGGGTTCATTCATGGTGTTCAGTGCGGGTTCGAGTGGGTAAAAATAAGCGCAACCGACGATTTAGCTGTCAATCAAAAAGCGAAGCCACACCTCGAATTGGGAGACACTTCGCTTTTTGATTGACAACTTTACTCGTAGTGTCCTTTCACCGACGCAATCAAAATGTCGCCGTTCGATTCGACTTTGTAAACCAATCGATGCTCATCGGTAATACGCCGCGACCACCATCCGCTTAGGTTACCTTTCAAGGGTTCCGGTTTACCGATTCCGGTGAAGGGTTGGCGGCGAATGTCTTTCAGCAGTTCATGGGTGCGCTTGAAAACGGCCCGGTTGTACAACGCCCAGTCGGCGTAATCATCAAAAGCGGCTTGCTCGAAGATAAGCCGCCTCATTTGCTGAGTTTATTCAGCGAAAATGTGTCGAATTCTTCCTCATTCAGAATCACCTGATCCTGACCTTTCTCCAGATTTTCAACTGCTTTTTCCAGACGCTGGAAATATTCCTGACGGGATTCGGGCGCATTCAGGCCGAAATCAGTCGAGGCTGAAATCGTGATTTGTAGTTCTCGGTGGTTACGAAAAAGCTTTTTCACCGATTCCAGGAATTCTGCGTCCAACTCGTCGCGTCGGAGCGTGAAGGTTGTTTCCATAAAATTCAGGAAGAACGTTCAACAATCTGAAATTTACTAAGTTCTGCGCACTTGTCAATGGCTGCTAAACCGCCTGCGCCTCCCGGTGAATAATCGCCTCACGGTCGGGACCCGTCGAAATAAAATGAATAGGCAGGCCCAGACTTTCTTCTAGGAAATCAATGTATTGCGCCAGCGGCGCGGGCAATTCGTCGTAGCTGTGCAGCCC
>JAJAZB010000123.1 GCA_026785975.1 Cytophagaceae bacterium
ACCAACGCCGACAACCTGAACGAAGCGCTGAAAAAACAATTTGGCGGTACCGACGACATCAACAAGGATTTGTGGGTGAATCAGTAGTGAGTAGTGAGGAGTTAGAGGATAGCTATATTAGGTCACGAGGTTATACACTGGTTAGATTGCGCCAACTTTGCCAAAGTCTACGCGCCCCGGTTCTAAAACTTTGGCAAAGTTTCGGGTACAACCTCGTGAACCAATACATCTATCCTCTAAAAAACTTTGCTTAGGTTAAGTGAATTTGACTGTTGGAAAGTGGCGGGGCTTTGCGCCGCCACTTTTTTAATATCTTTCCTAACCAGAATTTTGGTTGGTCGTTGAAAATAAGGTCTTTGATTCCGAGTAGCCCGTTAATTTTACCTTCCCATGAATAATCGTTTCTTCTGGATACTTCTCGCCAGCACCTTGCGTATAGTAAACCTGGCTGCGCAACCGACTGTGATGGCGCACGCCCACAATGATTACGAGCATTCGCGCCCGTTTTATGACGCAGCAGCCTTAAACTACGCCTCCATCGAAGCGGATGTCTGGCTCGTCAACGATACGCTTTACGTGGCGCATGACCGCAAAGACATTCGTTCGGATCGGACGTTTCAGAAGTTGTACCTGGAGCCGGTAGTGCGGCAATGGCAGGCCAATGGCGGTAAACCTTACGCCGACAATTCGCCCTTACAACTTTTAGTTGACCTGAAAACAGATTGGAAAACAACCCTTCCGGCGTTGGAAACGGCCCTTAGAGCTTACCGGGCCACGTTCGATCCGAAAAATCAGAACACCGTGCGGTTGGTTGTCAGTGGGAGTATGCCCCCGCCGGAGCAGTACGGGCAGTTTGATGAAATCCTCTTTTTCGATGGTCGGGCCAAAACCAGGTATTCGCCGCAAGCCCTACGGCGGGTGGCATTGGTCAGCGCACCGTTTTACGAAGTGGGTGGTTTTTGGAACGGCAAAACTCCCTTGACCGACGCGCAACGGGCACGGGTAAAAACCTTCGTGGATTCGCTCCACGCGATGGGAAAACAACTGCGTTTCTGGGCTACCCCCGATACGCCGGTGGGCTACCAGACCCTGGCCGATTTGGGCGTCGATTACATCGGTACGGATAATTTGCAGAGGTTAGCGGACTTTCTGAAGGTAGCTCCGACCTCCGGTCGGAGTTTGAACGCAGACGCGCTGTCCGCCAGTCGAGCTCCGACTCCGACCGGAGGTCGGAGCTACCTCATCTCCGCTCCGGCGGGCGACCGGTACTGCGAAGTGAATCCAGCGGGCGAAACCATCATTCCTAACGGGCGAATTGTCAGACCAATCGGCAAAACCTACCGCATTGCCCCGCACCCCTACGGCCTCACGCTCAGCCCCGATGGGCGCACCGTGGTGACGGCCAATTCGGGCACCAATCCGTTTAGCATCAGTATTTTGAAGAATATCTTTTCGGGAAAACCAGCCATTTCCCAGATTCCAAATTCGCCCAAAACCGATGACGATCTACTCTCAGCAGTATTCATGGGTTTGGCCGTTTCCCCCGATAATAAAATTGTGTACGTGGCGGGCGGGACGACGAATAAAATCTTTCTGTTTAACCTTTTGACCGGAAAAAAATTAGGTGAAATCAGTGGCAACAAAACCTTCAACGATCAGGATTATACCGACGGCTACCTCGGCGACATGGTGCTGACCCGCGACGGAAAAACGCTCTACGCCGTGGATCAAATCGGCTTCCGGCTGCTCATCATCGACACGAAGAACCGCGAAATCATCGCCAATGTACCCACGGGTCGCTACCCGTTTGGCGTGACGCTGTCGCCCGACGAAAAAACCGTGTACGTCGCCAACGTCGGTATGTTTCAGTACAATTTTGCCAAAGGCATCGACCGCAAACGACTGAAAGAAACCGCAATGAAATTCCCACCTTTCGCGTATGGCTCGAAGGAAGCCCGCGACGGAATGAAGTTGGACAGCCTGGAAATCCCCGGTCTCGGCGACCCCAACGTACCCGAATCGTTTTCGGTCTGGGCCGTCGATGCGGCCACGCGTACCGTCACGGCGAAGGTGAAAACGGGTATTTTGGTCGGCGAAAAAGTAGAAGGCATTCCCGCTGTGGGCGGGAGTAGCCCCAACTCACTGGTGGCTTCTGATCGGTACGTGTTCGTTTCCAATGGTAACAACGACAACGTTTCGGTCATTGACCCGGTGGCGGGAAAGGTGGTGCAAACCATTGATTTACAACTTGATGCCCGTCTGGGTCGCTACCGGGGCACTATCCCGTTTGGCCTGGCCCTGTCGCCCGACGGTCGGCGGCTGTACGTCGCCGAAGCGGGGATCAACGCCGTGGCTGTGGTCGACGTTCCCACCTTGAAAGTCATCGGGCATTTGCCCGTTGGCTGGTTTCCGTCGAAACTGAAAGTTAGTTTGGACGGTAAAAAACTCGTCGTGGCCAACGCCAAGGGCTACGGTTCGGGACCAAACGCTGGGAAAAACTTCAAACCCGGCCCCGCCGGTAGCTACATCGGCAGCCTGATGAACGGCTCGGTCACGGTACTCGACATCCCGGCGGATGCGACGCTGAAGGCGGAAACGGAGAAGGTCGTCAATTACAACTTCAAGTTCGGCCCCCCAACCGACCGAAGGGGGGCTTTGGATACCGTGTCAGGCAAAGCCCCCCTGCGGGGGCGGTCCGACGGGTCGGTTGGGGGGCCGGGGCTTGGCATGGACTCCATTAAATACGTCGTCTTCATTTCCAAAGAAAACCGCACATACGACGAAATTTTTGGTCAGCTTAAAAATGGCCGGGGTAACCCCGAATTAGCCCGTTTTGGCCGGGACGTGCTCGTGACTAACGCCAAAAAAACGGAGCGGGTGGAACACGTCACGGTGATGCCCAACCACCTCGCGCTGGCGAAACGATTCAGCACCGCCGACAATTTTTACTGCGACTCCGACCACTCCGCCGATGGTCACCGCTGGCTGGCCAACGTGTACCCCAACGAGTGGATGGAAACGCACGTGTCGGCGGCCTACGGCGGCAAGCGTGGTTTCAATGCGGATTCAAAATCGCCCGGTAAATTCGCTTTCATTGGTTCCTCGGGCACGTTTTACCCCGAAGATTACAACCAGGACGGCTCGATGTGGGAACACGCCGAACGCAACGGCGTCAGTTTTTACAATTTCGGGTTTACGACCGAGCAGGAGGGGAGCCACAGCGACTCGACCATGAAAGTGGCGGGCGAGGTGTACACCGTCAATTATCCCTTGCCCGCGCCGATGTTTGCCAATACCTCGCGCACCTTCCCAACCTACAACATGGCTATTCCCGACCAGTACCGGGCGGATGTGTTTATGCAGGAATTCAGCGAAAAATTCATGGGAGTGGGCAAAACCATGCCCCAATTCCTGCCGCTCATGCTGCCCAACGACCACGGCGCGGGCGAACGGCCCAAAGCAGGTTTTCCCTTCCGGGAAAGTTACATGGCCGACAACGATCTGGCGCTGGGCCGCGTGGTCGAGTTTCTGAGCCGTACGCCGTACTGGAAGGCCATGGCTATTTTCGTCACCGAAGATGACCCCCAGGGTGGCACCGACCACGTGGATGCCCACCGGAGTATGTTGCAGGTGTATTCGCCGTACGCGAAGAAGAATTTTGTCAGCCACCGGCACTACAGTTTTGGTAGTTTGTTCAAAACGTTCTGGAATATCTTCGGGATTCCCTACCTCAATCAGTACGACGCCGGAGCGACGGACCTGGCCGATTTTTTCACCCCAGAACCCGACTTAACACCCTACGATGCGTTGCCCGTGGATGCCCGGATTTTTGATCCGCAGAAGGCATTGACTCCGATTGATGAAAAATTTGACTGGAGAGCTTTGAAGGAAGGCCCGGTTCTCGACGACGACGATTACCTGAAGCGCGACCGCGCCGAGGAAGACGAAAAAGAACGCGCCGAACGGGAATATCAAGCCAACCCGAGGCTGTACAAAAAGAAGAAAAAACAGTGATGACGCAACGAATGACGGTACGAGGCGCGTCGGTGATTTTCTGGATCGTTGTAGCCGCCAACACGCTATTTGCCCAAATCCCAACGGATAGTACGGGGAAGAAAGGAGCTGACTCCGCCGAATTGCTCAACGAAGTACTCATCACGGCCCGGCGGTCGGAAGCCCCGGCGCAGCGCACGGCGGCATCGGTCAACGTGCTCAATTCAAAGTACTTACAAACGTATCAACCCCGCACCACGCCCGAAGCCCTGATGGGTGTGGCGGGCGTTTTCGTCCAGAAAACGAACCACGGCGGGGGTTCGCCCTTCGTGCGCGGCCTGACGGGCAACCAAACCCTCACGCTCATCGACGGCATCCGGTTGAACAACAGCACCTTCCGCTACGGCCCCAATCAGTACCTTAATACCGTCGATGCCCTGAGCCTCGACCGCATCGAAGTGTTGCGGGGCGGCGGTTCGGTGCAGTACGGCACCGACGCGCTCGGCGGCACGATTCACCTGTTCACGCGGGAACCGGAGTTGGGCGGGACGAGCGAAATCAAGGCCCTGGGCCGCTTGGCGAGTGGCGGGATGGAGCGCAGTTTTCGCGGCGAAATCACCAGCGCCCACACCCGCTGGGCCGCGACGGTGGGGTACACCAACCGCCACTTCGGCGACCTCATCGGCGGCGATACTACGGGGCACCAATCGCCAAGTGGCTACAACGAGCAGGCGTTCAACGCCAAACTCAAGGTGCAGCTTGGGTCGAGGGCGGTGCTGACGCTGGCCCATCAGGGGCTGGAACAGCGGCACGTACCGGTTTTTCATAAAGTCCGACTGGAGGATTTTGCCCTCAACGAGTTTGAACCGCAACGTCGTATGCTGAGTTATGCCCGGTTGGAAAATAGTTCGGCTAATCGGTTTTTCCAGAAAATCACGACCACGTTTTCGTACCAGGCCACCCGCGAAGGGCGGGTTTCGCAGAAAAATAACAGTCCGACTCGCCGTACCGAAACCGACCGGGTTCGCACGGCGGGCTTGACGGTCAACGTGTTCTCGGAATTTTCCGAAAAGTGGACGGCCAACTCGGGTCTGGAAGTGTACCGCGATGCCGTGAACAGCGATAAAATCGACGTAAACTCAACCCAGAGTTCCATTCCTCGACCCACGCGTGGGCTGTATCCCGATGGTGCTACCTACCTCAACTACGCCGTTTACTCGTTGCATCAGTGGCAACTGGCCCGCTGGCAACTCAGTCTCGGTGGGCGCTTCAATGGCTTTTCGATCAACCTCAGCGATGCCACGTTGGGAAAGGTCAATCTCCAACCCAACGCGCTGGTTGGGAATGCTGCCGTGCTGTATCAAATATCCGAACAATCGAACGTCTACGCGTCGTTCAACTCGGGCTTTCGTGCGCCCAACATCGACGACCTCGGCACGCTCGGCATCGTCGATTTTCGGTATGAATTGCCCACCGCCAGCCTGAAACCAGAGCGTTCGGCCAATGTGGAACTGGGCTACAAACTGCGATCCCGGCGCGTAGGGGGGAGTTTTTCCGTATTTCAAAACGAATTACACGATTTAATCACGCGGGTGAAAGTAGGCAGCGAGCAGATTCAGGGCTATCCGGTGTACCGCAAGGAAAACGTGGGACGGGCCAGCGTACGCGGGGCGGAAATCGAACTGGAAGCCTTGATTACCAGCCCGTTGAAAGTATACGGTTCGTTGGCCTACGCCTACGGGCAGAACGTGACGAAGGACGAACCCCTACGCCGGGTACCCCCGCTCAACGGCCGGTTGGGGTTGGAGTTTCGCCGCAAAGCCTGGTTTGTGCGACCCGAAACGGCCTTTGCCGTCAAGCAAGACCGGCTGGCCGCTGGCGACCGCGACGACAATCGCATTCCCAAAGGCGGAACACCGGGTTGGGTCGTTTTCAACGTGCTGGCGGGTTACGAAGGGAGTTTTCTGAATGTAAATTTGAGTGTACAAAACCTAACGAATGTCGACTACCGCACGCATGGCTCGGGCATCAACGGCGTGGGGCGTAGCGCGTGGTTGACGGTGAGCGTCGTTTTTTAACGAAAAACCGATGGAACGAAACAAAATCAACTTCACCGTCGAAACCGTATTCGGCCTCTACGCCGCCTACGGGGCCGAGGAATACGTGGGCGAACCCGTCAGCCTGCTCGAACACATGGGCCAGGCCGCGCAACTCGCCGAAGCTGAGGGCTACGACGAGGAAGTCGTGTTGGCGGCTTTTCTGCACGATGTCGGGCACCTGTTGCCGCAGCAAACGGGCGAAAATATGGATGGGTATGGGCACCTGAGTCACGAAAAAATAGGGGCGGCGTACCTGCGTCAAAACGGATTTTCGGAGAAAATCACCCGGTTGGTGCTGATGCACGTGCAGGCCAAGCGATATCTCTGTTTCCGTTTTTCGGAGTACTACCAAAAATTATCCGAAGCCAGCAGGCAGACGCTGGTTTTTCAGGGCGGTGTGATGAGTGAGGACGAAGCAACAGCCTACCAACAAGCGCCCTATTTTACGCTGAGCCTGAAAATGCGCGAATGGGACGAGGCGGCGAAAGAGACGGAGTTGCCGTTGCCGAAGTTGGGGAAGTATAAAATACTGGCGGTTCGACATTTGGAAAACCAAGGTTCTTGATTTTGAGGCTGTTTAGGGTTTAAATGCAGGGGACATTTCAAAAATATTTTTGTCATCCCGAGGCACGATGCGGACGCCGCGCGGGACCTTGTATTCGCCACCCAGCAAGGTCCCTCCTACGTCGGGATGACAAAAAATCATAAAACAGCGGCGGCTGACCCAGTGGG